>JAKAOI010000048.1 GCA_021812265.1 Chloroflexota bacterium
TTACGCATGGGGAGTCGTCACTATTGACACCTCCGCTGGAAAGAGAAGCGCATAGTTCTCGTATCTGCAACAAAGGGATGTCTGGGGACACCCCAGAACCCCGTACAAGAGGCGCCGCCCCTTGTACATCCCCGATGTTCCATGCTGAAGCGAAAGTCCTGGTTAGATATGATGTTTCTGATTGTGTTTGTTTTGGCAGAGAAGTTGTCGTGTCATATAGTTCTTTTTTCACAAAATATTCATATTTTTTATTTATTTACATTAAAATATTGACTTTATTAATTGTTTTGGTATATAGTGACGAAAAGAGATGCTTGTATCATGCCTACTATTTGCGGCAAACTTGTTACTGCCGTTAAAATAATCTGCCAATCATGCAGCGCTGTTATCGAGATTCTTGGGGCAGTATTGTAATCTACTCCACAAAATTTGTCGGAAGCAGATATCCCCCGTTTTGGCGCGTTGGCTAGGTTAAACCGTGAACAGATTCGATACACCTTGTTTTACCAACAATATTTTTGTTTATAGGAGCATATATACATGCAAACAGAGCCAATTGTTCGCGCAGAACATCTCACAAAAGCTATTCATACCAATGGGCTGAATGTGCCGATATTAAGAGATATTTCATTTACCGTCCCGCAATCATCGCTTTTTGCTATAACCGGGCCATCCGGCAGCGGAAAAACAACGCTGTTAAATATGCTAACCGGTATCGATCGACCAACCTCGGGAAAAATATATTTTGCAAACACGGAAATACGCGGTAAAAATGAAGACGCCTTATCACGCTGGCGTGGCAAACATGTTGGTATTGTTTTTCAATTTTTTCAGCTTATTCCCACATTAACGGCAAAAGAAAACATATTGCTTGCGCTGGAATTAGGAAAGTCCGGAGCATTTCCGCGCCGCAAGTGGAATCAACGAGCAGATGAACTGCTGGAACTTACCGGAATTGCAGAACAAAAACATAAACTGCCATCGCAAATGTCGGGTGGGCAGCAGCAAAGAACTGCAATTGCGCGCGCGCTGGCCAACGACCCGCCGCTGTTGGTTGCCGATGAACCGACAGGAAATTTAGACTCTCATGCAGCTGAAGCAATTTTTGCGCTGTTTCAACAATTACAACATCATGGAAAAACTATTATATATGTAACACACGATCGTATCTTGGCGCAGCGCTCCGACTTCATGCTTGGTCTGCTGGATGGCGAGATAGCCGAAAATACGCAATCTGCGCCGGAAGGAGCAAATCAGCAGTGAATATATTGATGAAAAAAGCGTGGGCAGATATTATGCGGCGCAAAATTCGCTCACTGCTGGCAGTGCTGGGTATTATGATTGGGGTTGCAGGATTTACTGCAATAAATATTACCAATTCAGTTGTGTATTCAGCTTTGCAATACTCTGCAAATGAAGCGGCAGCGTCCAATGCGGAATTTCGTGTAACATCCGCCAATGAACAGACGCTAAATTCTGTAGAACAAGTGGCAAATATAAAAGCCGCGCAACTCGCTTATACATATAATGTGAAATGGACATTGCCATCCGGAGCAATTATTCCGCTAAATATTATTGCATATACAACCGATAATTCTCCGCAGCTTAATCCGTACCAAATTACATCCGGCTCTTTCCCCGGAATAAACCAAATTATGCTGGAATCCAGCGATGCGTCATTGGCTCCGACTGCTTTAGGAGAAACAATTTCTCTCAACAGCGCAAACGGCCCCGTACAGGTTACCGTTTCTGGCTTAACGCGCACACTTGGGCTTGGAAGCGCCGCGATAGATGGCTCCGCAACCGCATATACAACCGCGGCAAACCTCATGATGTTAAGCGGGTTAACAGGCCCCAATGAAATTCAAGTGCAATTTGCAAGTACACATAATTATATACAAACAATGCGCAATGTCAGCCAAGTTATTCGCGCATCCGGATCTGCTATAACAGGGTACACATATAGTGTTAATCCATATAACGCAGGACCGCTGCCGGGATTATTCAATCTTATGCGTGTTTTGGCGGCAATTACGCTGCTTGTAACCATTGGGCTTATTATTTCGATGGTTTCTACGCTCATTCAAGAGCAAAGAATCATTATTGGCGCTATGAAAACAATTGGCGCGGTAAAAGCAGATATCATTCGTGGATATCTTGCCACAGTTGGTGTGCTGGCCATAACGGGAACCGTTTTGGGGCTTCTGTTGGGAGTTGCCGGCGGCTATGGATTTGCGCAATTTATTACAACGCTTATCATTCTCGATCTCGGCCCATTTCAATTGCCATGGCAGCCGATAATGTTAGGCGCAATCATCGGCTTAGCGGCGCCGCTTGCCGCAGCGGTTTTTCCGGCGTGGATTGGCTCTTCAATTACAGTAAAAGCAGCCATTTCACAGATCGGATCGGAGGCGTCAGCTGGGGTTTCCGGTAAATGGCGTCCAGCGCAAAGCGTTGGCCGGATATCACAAACCGCAAGTATGGGTATGCAAAGTATACTTCGCCGTAAAGGCCGCGCATTGCTTACCGTTGCTGCGCTTATTATTTCTGCGGCGGCGTTTATAGCTGTGGAGTCTAGCGTTGTTTCTGTCAATGCATCTGTTAACGATCTATATTCGTTATATAACTATGATATGGAAGTGACTGTTCCTTCAGCGAACACTGCCGGCATTTTAACGGAACTGCAAAGTCTTCCCAACGTTCGCTATGCCGAGACCTATGACACCGATTCATTATATTCACCTTGGGGACTGATTGCGGTTCGTGGGCTGCAATTTGACACCCATATCTATAAATATCAACTGGTTTCAGGCAGATGGTTTAACGGCCCGGAACAACACAGCGCGATTATCAGCGAGTCCTTGCAGGCAAAAGCCCATCTGCGTTTAGGTGATTCGATAACGCTGTCACTGCCGACCGGCGCGCCGCAAACTTGGACTGTCGTTGGTGTTGTTCACGATATTTCGTCCAGCGGCGGCGGGTACAGCGGCGTAATGATAACAACTATACAAAGTATGCAATTATTTAACGCATCAGCAGTATCTGATAGCAGCAGTTTTCTTATTCAGGCGGCAAATCGTTCTCCGTCGGCGATTTCGGCGCTGCAAACCGCCATTACCCAAACTTTGGCAAGCCAAAAACTCTCTCCAAATATTTTTACTATACAGCAGGAAAAACAGCGCGACGCTTCGCAATTTCAAATTTTATTTGCAATTTTGTATGTTTCCGCAGGTATCATAGCGTTTACCGGTATTTTTGGTCTTGCCAATACGTTAACAACCGAGGTTTTAGAGCGTCGGCGAGAGATCGGCGTTATACGGGCAATGGGTGGAACCAGCCGCGATATTGCCGTTCTATTTCTCACTGAAAACGCAGGATATATTTTGCTTTCGTGGATTATCAGCGGGCTTATTGGCTTGCCTTTGGCGATAATATTTGTGCGCTTTATTAATGACACGTTAGTTGCCGTTAGTTTTACCTTTTCGCCGCTCGTTTTTCTTGTATCCTTAGCTGCCCTTATTGCTATCGGCGTATTTGCAGGGATTGGTCCGGTGTTAGCCGCCGGCAGAATGAAGCTGGCAGATATTTTACGTTATGAATAGCATATTCTGCATGGCTAAGCAAGAAACGCGCGCCGATAGTGAAACGCAGTAAATATAGCGTATAATGCAGAAAAAACAGGCGGCAATGAGAGTTATGTATGTATTCATCAAAGGCTATATTATTGGCATATCCATTGCCGCTCCGGTCGGGCCAATCGGTTTGCTGTGCATACAACGAACGTTGGTATACGGCCGGCGCGCTGGCGCTGTCAGCGGACTTGGCGCCGCGTGCGCCGATTCTACCTATGCGGCAATCGCTGGGTTTGGGCTGTCGGCAGTTGCTTTTTTGCTGCTGCAAGCGCGTATATGGATAGCGCTTATTGGCGGCGTGGCGCTATTGTATCTCGGCGCGCGAAGCTTGTTTGCCAAAACCGGCTATACCGCCGCGCAAACTATAGAGCCAAACAATCTTTTTTGGATGTTTGGCTCTACCTATCTGTTAACTATGTCTAATCCCACAACAATACTATCATTTCTGGCGGTGTTTGCCGCTATCGGAGCCATTGGCGCGGGTAGCGTATTTCTCAGCGCAGCGCTGACGGTGGCGGGAGTATTTTTAGGCAGCGCAAGTTGGTGGCTGATTTTATCAGCGCTTATTCACTGGCTGAAAAAGGGCATATCCCCACAGGTGATGAATTGGGTGAACCGCGCGTCTGCTTTAGTGATTATCGGTTTTGGTGTGTATGGTGTGCTGCTGTTTCTTATTTCACTTGGAATAATATAGTCCCGCCGCATATAGGTTAAACAATATATTTGGCGGCTTATCTACCGCTATCGCGGAACATAATACACCACACCATCTTCCTCGCGGAAAGAAACTTCACCCAAAGTGCGGCCGCGTTCCAAATGCGCCAGCGCCTCGCCCATCGCCAATTGAGCGTCTGTTCCTTCTAATTCACGGCGTCGAAAAATAATATGCGCAGTTTCCATGCCGGTAAGTCCTTTGTCAGATTGCGCAATGGCCTGTAATGTCGAGGCGTATCGCCGCAAATGACTCTCTTGCAATTCATGCGCGCGTTCTTCCAGCTTCACAAATGGCGCGCCATGCCCCGGTAAAATCATCTGCCCGGTGTGCCCTAAACCGGCGGCTTTTGCCAATGAATCAATATGGGATTGCACCGGGTTGGGATCCGTATCGGGATAGTAGCTGACATTGGGAGAAATACGCTCTAAAATATGGTCCCCGATAAAAAAGAACCTGTCGTTAGAAAACACCATATGCCAAGGTGAATGCCCCGGCGCTGCGGTTATCAAAAAAGATTCGCTGCCCATATGAATCACATCACCTTCATAGATTGGTGTTAAGCGTTCGCGCGGCGCCAGCGCAATAAACTGCGCCAATAGAAGAAAGCCGGCGCCGCTGAATTTTGCCATATCTTCCGTCATTCCATGTTTTGTGTGGAGTTCAATCACCATTTGCGCATTTTTTTCTCGATCTTCTCCCCATACCCGATACATATATTCTAATTCGCTGGCAAGCATATAAATTGGCGTATCGATTCGCAGTTTTGGAGCGATTTTTCCTATTGCGCCAATATGGTCGGGGTGCGCATGGGTTAGGTACACCGCGTCTAAATCGCTGTAATCTAGTTCAAGGGAACGCAAAGCCAGCGTTAGGGCATCTCGCGATTCGCGCCAGTTTAATCCGCAGTCTATTAAACACCATTCCGAGCCAAAATGGGCAATATACGTATTAACCCACTTTAATGGAAACGGCATAGGTAATGCGGCGCGCCAAAGACCTTCAGCAATTTTTACCGGAATGCCGGCAATTTCCTTATCAGCCGGACGCTGAGTATCATCAAAATCAAGCTGCATATCTGTTCCTCACAAAATAGTGTTATTTCTCATATTATAGACGCTATCACGATAACAGCAGTCTATTGCCAGCTACAAAAGACTGCGCAAATGCAAAAAAGCGCTGTGATATCGTTCACCAAATCTTCATATAACAACAGTCTTACTTGCCAGCGCTTTGACGTATTTTTGCTTTTTCTAAAAACACTTTACAAAAATAACGAGGGTATGTTATAATCAGTGTGACAAATCAACAAAATCCCCCTTTAGTGGGGAATGCTCATCGAGACGGGTGGAGGGATTGGCCCTATGAAGCCCAGCAACCTGCGCTTTTGCGCTGGTGCTAATTCCAGCAGATGCAATTCTGAGAGATGAGCGTCCATACGGTGACGTTTGTGATGCTGCTTCTCAAATATATTTGAGAAGTTTTTTTTTACCTCATTTCCCTGAACGGAATCTATCCGCTCTAGTAGCGTTTTTGGCAATGCAAATGATTTGCGCTGCCATTCAGTGTATTTGTCGCATTTTATTATCAAAGGCAGATTATCACTGTGAGTTTAACAGTCGTTGGCACGGTTGGTGTCGATTCTATCTACACAGCTTCCGGCTCCGCCGAAAATGTGCTGGGTGGGTCGGTTTCATACTTTGCTCTTGCGGCGTCTTACTTTACCCATGTAAATGTCGTTTCCATCATTGGCACGGACCTCGACGCAAACGCGCTTGCGCAGTTGCGCCGAACCAATATCGACACTTCAGGTATAACACCGGTGCAGGGCAGCACCTTCCGCTGGGGCGGACGCTATCATGAAGATATGAATCATCGGGAAACATTATACACCGAGCTGGGCACTCTTGCAGAATTTCAGCCGGTTGTCCCCGAAAAATTTCGGGATTGTGATGTTCTTTTTTTGGCTAATTTAACCCCTTTAGTGCAGTTTTCTGTTTTAAAACAAACGAAAGCTAGGCTTCGCGCGCTGGATACTATGAATTTCTGGATCGAATCTGCCCGGCAAGATCTTGTTGAGGTAATGCGGCTGGTCGATATAGTTATTATAGCCGAAGACGAGCTGCGCCAATTTGCCGGCGCGCAGAATCTGCGCAGCGCTGCCCGCGCAGTTTTTGATCTTGGTCCAAATATTTTGGTGGTCAAAATGGGTTCATATGGCTCTGCGCTGCTTACCGCCGCCGGAGATTATTTTACAACGGCAGCGTTTCCGATAGCAGAAGCAATAGACCCCACTGGCGCAGGCGATAGCTTTGCCGGCGGCTTTTTAGGGTATGTTGCGGAACAGCTGGAAACAACGGGGGAAATTCAGTTAAAAACATTCAAACAGGCGTTGCTGTATGGCTCTTGTCTTGGCGCGTTTGCCTGTGAAGGTTTTGGCTTATCCAGATTTGAGAGCATATCAAAAACCGATATCGCTGACCGTTATCGCAATTTACAAGAAATAACACACATCCAATAAGGGTACTGCCGCAAAATCGGAACGGGGTAATGAACCGTTTCAGCGCAGATCCGAATTTTATCATATGAGGAGAATGGATTGAATGTCTACCGGTGATTTCAAAGACGCTTCTCTTGCCGCAAAAGGCAAGCAAAGAATTGATTGGGCCGCCCGCGATATGCCCGTTTTAAAACTAATCCGCGATCGCTTTGCAAAGGAGAAGCCGCTTGCCGGCATACGTATTGCCGGCTGTTTGCATATTACCACCGAAACCGCAAATTTGGCGATTACGCTAAAGGCCGGCGGCGCCGATTTGGTGCTGTGCGCCAGCAACCCGCTTTCTACGCAAGATGATGTTTCTGCGGCGTTGAATCTTATCGAAGGCATTCCTACCTACGCCATTAAAGGTGAAGACACCGAAACGTATTATCGGCATTTACACGCAGCGCTGGATCATCGCCCGCAACTGACGGTTGATGATGGCTGCGATTTGGTGAACACGCTGCATAAAGAACGCTCGGATTTGCTGCCCGAAATTATTGGCGGTATGGAAGAAACCACAACCGGAGTAGTGCGCTTGCATAATATGGTGCGCGACGGGGCGTTGAAATATCCGGTTTTAGCGGTTAACGACTCCGAAACAAAACACTTTTTTGATAATCGCTATGGCACCGGCCAAAGCACGCTAGACGCAATAATCCGCAGCACAAATTTGCTGTTTGCCGGCAGAACCGTTGTCGTTGCCGGTTATGGCTGGTGCGGCAAAGGCGTTTCTTCGCGCGCGCGCGGTTTGGGCGCCAATGTTATCGTTACAGAAGTAAATCCCGTTGCCGCTATTGAAGCGGTTATGGATGGCTTCCGCGTTATGCCGTTGATTGAAGCGGCCCCGTTGGGTGATATTTTCATCACCGTAACCGGAGACTTGCACGTTATCGATCGTCATCATCTGGAAAGAATGAAGGATGGCGCTGTAGTCGCTAACTCCGGTCACTTTAATGATGAAATTAACATCGGCGCGCTGGAAGATCTTTCTGTTGGTCACGCAACTGCCCGCGACTTTGTTGAAGGCTATGCCATGCGTGATGGCAGAACCATTTATTTGCTGGCGGAAGGCCGGCTGGTCAACTTATCCGCTGCGGAAGGGCACCCTGCCAGCGTTATGGATATGAGCTTTGCCAACCAAGCCTTGGGCGCGGAATACATGCTGCAAAACGCGAAGAATTTCTCGCCGCAAGTGTTAACACTGCCCAAAGAAATCGATCAGGAAATTGCGCGCTTGAAGCTGAAATCAATGGGCATTGCCATTGATACATTAACTGAAGAGCAGCGCCGCTATCTGAACGACTGGCAATCTGGCACCTAATAGCATAGCCGGAACTATCTGGGCTTACTATATATGCGCGCCGGCAGATATTTTTTGTTCGGCGCCATACCCAGCGTTCTGTTATGTCTGAATGATAATTCTCAAAGAGAAAGGTATAAGGTATACACGTTTTCATGAATAGTTTTATGAGTGACCCAAAATCATTTTTTACCAGTGAATCCGTTACAGAAGGACACCCCGATAAACTGTGCGACCAAATCAGCGATTCCGTGCTCGACGCAATTTTAACTCAAGACCCCCATAGCCGGGTAGCTTGCGAAACTGCAACAACTACCGGATTAGTTTTGGTTGCAGGTGAAATTACTACCAACGCCTATGTTGATATTCCAGGAATTGTTCGCAATGTTATAGAAAAAGTTGGTTATATAGACGCGAAATATGGTTTTGATTACCGCACTTGCGGCGTTATTACATCAATTGGGCAGCAGTCTGCGGATATTGATATGGGCGTCAGCGCCTCACAAGAGCACAAAGGCACGTTAACCGATGATGAATTAGATCGCATCGGCGCCGGCGACCAGGGGATGATGATTGGTTTTGCCTGCAATGAAACTCCCGAATTGATGCCTGCAACTATATCTTTTGCCCATAAACTTACCAGAAAACTTTCCGAGGTTCGCCGCGCCAATTGGAGCAGCAAAGGCCCCATGGATTACTTGCGTCCCGACGGAAAAAGCCAAGTAACCGTGCAATACGAATATGGCAAGCCAAAGCGCATTGATACGGTGGTGATTTCTACCCAGCACGCAGATTCTGTTACCAATGAGCAAATTCGCCATGATATCATTGAGAACATTATTAAACCGACTCTGCCCGAAGAGATGATAGACGACGCCACAAAGTTCTATGTTAACCCCACCGGGCGTTTTGTAATCGGCGGCCCGATGGGTGACGCAGGCTTAACCGGCCGCAAAATTATTGTAGACACCTACGGCGGCATGGCCAGGCATGGTGGCGGCGCGTTTTCTGGCAAAGACCCCACCAAGGTTGATCGTTCCGGCGCGTATATGGCTCGGTATATCGCTAAAAATATTGTTGCGGCGGGGCTTGCCGAACGCTTTGAAATTCAGATTGCGTATGCAATCGGTGTGGCGCGGCCGCTTTCGCTGTATGTGGATACATTCGGATCCGGAAAAATTTCCGATGAAGAAATTATCCGCCTGATACAAGAGCATTTCGATCTGCGCCCTGCGGGCATTATTCAAACTCTCGACTTGCTTCGGCCCATCTATCAGCAAACGGCTGCTTATGGCCACTTTGGCCGCATAGATGTAGATTTGCCGTGGGAAAATGTAAACAAAGCAGATGAACTGCGCCGCGCCGCCGGTCAGACAGCAGTGTAAGCGTAAATTTTTCTGCAAAACAACGCAGCGCGGGAAGAAGAACGATTCTTTCGGCGCTGTTTTGTTGCCAAAATTTTTCAAAATCTTCTGAAGGAATGTGTATGAGCAGAATTGACGGCCGCGCCGCTGATGAATTGCGCGCGGTGGAAATTATTCCTAATTGGCAGAAGCACGCCGAAGGATCGGCGCTGATTTCTGTCGGAGATACTCGTGTATTGTGCGCGGCAAGTATTATCGATGGTGTTCCCGCATTTTTGGCAGGGACCGGCAA
The DNA here is from genome assembly GCA_021812265.1 of Chloroflexota bacterium. Classification (GTDB taxonomy): domain Bacteria; phylum Chloroflexota; class Ktedonobacteria; order Ktedonobacterales; family JACDGC01; genus JAJYBV01. The sequence goes on from JAKAOI010000048.1 coordinate 9,843, forward strand.
GGGATGGATGACCGCAGAATATGCTATGCTGCCGCGGGCAACACACAGCCGCAGTGACCGCGAATCTTCCCGCGGAAAAGTAGGCGGAAGAACGCATGAAATTCAGCGGCTTATTGGGCGATCATTGCGCGCAGTGGTTGATTTACAGGCGTTAGGTGAAAAAACGCTATATAAAGCAT
>JAKAOI010000049.1 GCA_021812265.1 Chloroflexota bacterium
AATCCTGCCTATGCTTTGCTGCTTTCAGTATGCTATACTCGTCTTATATACATGTATATGGAACTGTAAACCAATCTTAATAGAAAATTTTTAAGATATATTTGTGGTTAGATATAAGCAGAGCGTTTACGTAAATTTATTGATTTGCAAGATTTTAAACTGTAACCTGAACGGAAGCAAAGCATAGGCAGGATTGCATGAGGCTGCGCGCCTCATAACAAGATTTGGGATGTTCCCAAATTTTTCTATGCCATTCTTTCAAGGTTCAGGTTTATAAAGGGGATACATGCCAAATAGCAATATGGTAAAAGATGATAAAAACTCTTCGCAAAGCAGACGAAATATTTATTGGAATACCGACTTTTCCGATTGGGATAAAACCGTTTTACGCCGCGCCGTTCCCAAAAATTTAGCGGAGCCGGCGCCTGTCCCCGCCGTTGCAGCTTCACCCGATTGGTATAGCAAAGCTGTGCAATTAGCTGAAAAATATTTTCATAGCAAAGGCGAAGAGGTTGTTCGCATTTTGCTGTTTTTAATTGTTGGAGGATCTGCGGCTTTAGTAAACCTTATTGCTGTTAGGGAATTAGACGCGCACGCCAAATTTTTGCCGTTTTGGGCAATAAGCGCAATCGGCACAGAAATATCCATTATATATAACTTCGCGCTGAATGACCAAATTACTTTTCGCAGTCTAACCAAAAACTCTGGCAGGCCGATATGGCTGCGTTGCGCTCGCTTCCATTTGCCGGCGTCAGTCGGCTTTACGCTCACATTAATCCTTGCAACATCATTTCATACATTTGGGCGGCTTTCCGCTGTGATGTCTCAGGCAATTGCCATTATCATAGTAACCGGTGTTAATTTTTTCATGCACCGATTTTGGACATTCCGTCCCAGCGCAAATACGGCGCAATCAGGCGCGCATTAGGGAGCAGCCGGTTCTATATATTCAAATATCAGCTCTACCTTGCCTAAGCGAATAATATCGCCATTTCTCAACGCGGTTGGATGAAATGGCTCCAGCCGCTGGTTGTTTACGTAGGTATTGTTCGTGCTGCGCTGATCCTCAATATAATATTCGCCGCTTTCCCGCCAAACACGCGCATGGATGCGCGATACACCGCCATCATCGCCGTGATGCAACGTTAAATCTAAATCTGGGTAGCTTTGTGATTGGGTGTCGGTTCTGCCAATAATAATTTCTTTCTCAGCGGAAAGCTCATAAATAGAATTATCTTCTGTAACTATCAATTTGGCAGATCGATTACGTGATTTAGCGCCGCGCTTTGCTTCGCTTTTTTCACGAAAAATTACTATGGGCAGCGCCGCGCCGCATTGCGCGCACTTATCTGCCGCGGGCATATTGGGGGCGCCGCAAACCTTGCACGCGCGCACAGCAACATGCAAAGCGCTGTCTTCTGTCAGCGGCTGCCCACAACTCTCGCAAAAATAAGCGCCGTCCGCGTTGGAAAAACCACATTCACATTGAACTGCCATAGTCTGCCTGCTCTCTTTCTGTAGATACGGGCGCCGGGCGCTGCATGGTAAGCGCGCTGGTTTTTAAGAGTAATTTTTTACGGGCTTCGGGAGTAATGATGGCGCCGCTGCGAAGCATTTGCAGCAATTCGCGGCCTTCACCATCATACAATTTTAGTATGCCTTCCGAGATATTAACCGGCTCCGAAGCTTTTTCCTGCAAGGCGCGCAAAATAATGCGCGCGGCGTTTACCCGCTGAATATAATACAAACTTAAGGGATCGGTGTGGGGGCGTTTTGCAACGCCGGCGCTGAACCGAACAACAACATCTGCCTGCTGCAATCCCATAGTTCCGTCAGGCAGCGCATATTCTGCGCTGATTTTGGCCAGCCGGAATGATCCGGCTTTGCGCGGCTCTACCATAGTTTCAATCAGCAATATAATCCGTGATGCGTATGCGGCGGCGCCAATGTGCAGCGGCAGCGCCGCCGCGCCTTCCGGGAGTTTAAGCTGCTCGTAAACGGCAAGCTGTGGCGCTACACGCGAAATATGCTGCAGGTCTACACCCGGCACGCAGGTTATCTGCGCTTTTATATTTTGCGCCGCAGTCAATTTTGCCGCGGCGATACGTTTTATCAGCTCTTGCTCAATTTCCGGCAAATTCGTAATAAAAGAAAATAGCGGCGACCCGGTTACCGATACGGCCTTTAACAGCAACAGATCATCCCATTCGGCGCCGATACCCAAAATATCAATACTGACGCCGGATTGCGCCGCTTTGGCAAATAAGTCTGCGCAATATTGCTCATCGTTGTGTGACGCGCCGTCGATAATCAGAATCATTCGTTGCGTAAAAGACTCATTTGCGTGTTTTTCCAGCTCAGCTAACCCCATGCTAACGCCTAACGAAATCATGGTGCCGCCGCCTTCTTCTATTATGCCAATAGCGTTTTGCAAAACAGCGCCATCAGCAGTTTTCTGCGAAGGAACCAAAACATCTACCATATCATCAAACGCTACAATAGAGCAAAAATCTTCGGGATCCAGCATATCAACGGCGCGGCGCAGCGCTTCCTTCAGCGCAATTAATCGTATACCCTTCATAGACCCGGAGCGATCGACAACAAAAACGATGTTCATAGGCCGCGCCGGAATCGGTTGCAGCGGTGTGTGAATTTCTGCTATTGAATATACCATTTGCGCTGTTTGCGCAATTGGCAAAGGCTCTCGCGTGGCGCGCGATGTTATGCGCAAAGCTGCTTCACTCATCAAATCACCTGCGCAATTACGACAGTTACATTATCTTCACCGCCGAATTCTTTAGCCACTTCAACAAATTTTTGCGCCAGCGCTGCCGGCCCCAAATGGCCGAATCGCAGCAATGTTTCAGTAATTTCCGGATTGCGAATCATCTCCCACAAGCCGTCGGAACACAACAAAAAAATATCTTGCTTTTGCGCTGTCAGCGGAAAAACATCCACTTCCACATCTTCAATTTCTCCCATACTGCGGTATACTTTGCTGCGCTGCGGATGGGTATAAATTTCTTCGGGACGGATCATTTTTGCTAAAACAAGCCGAGCTACTAATGAATGGTCTTTGGTTATTTGGGTAAGTTGTCCATCACGAAGCAGATATGTTCGGCTGTCTCCCACATTGGCGGCGCATACTTCGGAGCCATACGCCAGCAAAGCAGTTACAGTGCAGCCCATATCGCCGCCTTCTTGGGTGTTTAGGCGGACCAAATCGGCGTTTGCTTTGCGGATGGCTTCGCTCAGCGTATCGCCAAGCTGGTTGGCGGTATATTGAATTCCTGTTGGGCGTGTTAATGATTGTTTTACAATTTTATCAATTACGGTTGTCGCAATAGATTGCGCAGTAAACCTGCCTGCTCGTTGCCCGTCATCATGGCCGCCCAGTCCGTCGCACACAAGGCATAGGGTTAATTGCTGCGCTGTCGATTCGCCGCCAACCATCAATGAAAAAATGAGCGCGCTGTCTTCATTTGGCTTATCTCGCCGCAAAATGCCTCTATCGCTGCTGACAGAGCATAAAAATTGGATATTTGTGTCGTCGGATTCGGGATATTGCTCAAAAATCATCGTTTCTACAGTGGGCATATCATTAGCGTTCCAAACCCGCTGCGGTGTGTTTTCGCGCGGCGCCGCTGTAGAATCGGTGTTTTCTGCCGAGAAATTTTCCTGAATGGCTCCGGTTAATTCAAATTGAGTAAACTCCATTGTTGGCGCATCGGTAAATTGATCTTCCTGAGAAGACGCGCTCTGCTCATGTTCTGATGATGTGTTATTGCTTTCAGATTGTTCGCTTACAATTGGCAAAGCGTTTGTTTCATAGCCAATTTCCTGAAAATCAGGTTTTTCGTGATAAACCAGCCAATCACCGGTTTGGTCGAAGATAACGGTGTCGGCTTCTCCGGCTAAGTCGGAGATATAGGCGTGCAGCCATATTTCTTGGCCAAAGCGCTGCGCGCCGCAATCAGGACAAAATTGATCGTCTCCGGCGGTCCATTCGGTCTGGCAAGACCAGCATGTTGCGCCATCAAACATATCTTGCGCGGCGTAAACGGCGCCATAGTCATTTGTTCCCACAACGCCCAAAATTTTAAAGCGATTGGCAATAACTTTTCCCTGCGCCTGCTCGGCAATTTCTGGCGAGGGACTTTCCGTATTGAATTTTTGCGCAGGGACGTCTTGCGGCGGCGTATCGATTTCAGGCTGCGCCAGCGGCAATGAATCGGCTGGCTCCGTTTTTTTGTCTGATCCGGCGCGCTCTGCGAGTATCTTTTTAAGCGCGGCGCTTTCTTTTGGTTTTGTGGCAAAGGCGGCGCCGCACGAGCGGCATATCAGGTCGCCGGGGCGAGCGGAAGAGCCGCAGTGCAAACATTTCATAACAAATTAATTCCCCTATTTGCCGGCATTTGATGTGTTTGCTGAAGTTTGGGATGCGTCTGGAGATTCCGCAGACACAGAGTTTTGTTCGCCGGTATCAGCGTCGGATATAGAATTGCGCAAAACCGCTGTTGAGTCGGCGGTAAAGGAACATCGGGCTATGGCAACGGTAATATTATCTTCCCCGCCATATTCGTTTGCTTTTTTGACGAGCGTGTCACACATATCCGGCAGATACATCTCTGATTGCAGGATTTGCAGCAGCTCCGGTTCGCGCACTTTTTCCCACAAACCGTCGGAGCACAGCATAATCATAGCGCCGCTCTGTAAATCCAGCTCGAATATATCAACTTCCAAATTATGCTGCTCTTCGGCGCCTAAAGAGCGGTAAATTAAGTTGCGATTGGGGTGGCTATATACATCTTGTTGGGTAATTTCTCCGGAATCCACCAAACGCGCAACCAATGAGTGGTCTTTTGTAACGGGACGCAGATCGCCGTTCATCAGAATATATGAGCGGCTGTCCCCGACATTGGCAAAATACGCGCGATTTCGGATAACAACGCATAAGGTAACGGTAGACCCCATACCACGCGATTCACGGTGCTGCTTGCCATAAGCTATAATTTCGGCGTGGGCGCGCTGCACGGCGTTATGAATAAATCCCGTAACAAAATCACTTTCGGCGGTTTCGGGCAGCACAATGGTTGATCGCTCATTAGGATCTTTATCGTTCAGCCGGATAGTTGGCTGATTGCTGGAAGTAATATGCTGCGTATCATTGAAGTTAAGCAGCGGCTCTAGCTCTGCGCGAATAGTTTCTACCGCGAGCGAGCTGGCCTTATCTCCGGCGCGGTATCCACCCATTCCGTCGGCGACAATAAGCAGCGCGACATCTTCATGAGCAATTTCAACAAATCCGGTGTCTTCATTCCGAACTCGCACTTTTCCTATATCAGATTTATAGGCTGCAGAGATATGACAGCGCATTGACAGCGATCCTCCTGCGATCTTTCAACACAACATGAAAAAGATTTCTCTTGATTCCTTTAAGTATATCAAATCTGCGCCTGTGCGTCTATGCGACGAATGAGGTGGGAATAATTGGGCCATGTTGATAAGACTATAGATATGTGCCTGTTGTTTCTGCGTGCGCGCTTATCGAGAAGATGATGAAATATCACTGGCGTAAAAGGCGGTTTGAAAAACAGCAATAAGCGGAAAGATTGCCCCACAGAATATATCAAAAATAAAAATCACTATGAAAACTGCTGTGGGAATCGTCATTGCAAATGATATACCATAAACGGCAAGAGAAAGCAATGCAATACCAATAAGCCATTTTGACCACACTATGAATCGTTGTGCGCCAAAAACATTAATACGCTGCCATTCTTCCTCTGTTTTGGCTCCTACTCGGAATCCATACCATGCATTCTTGTGGATTTTGCCACGAAGAAAAGGAATGCTGAATGCAATAAAAAATGCGCCTAAACACATATTTATGATTGCGATAATCACAACACCAGTGTTCACGGTAGTATCCTCCATAGAAAATTACATTGAATATTTGAGGAATTATATCTCGTATTTTTAAATCATAAATAATATAAAAAATTTTATAAAAAGTGATTGATATTATTGTATGTGATTTTTTATTAAAATAGATATTTAGAATACAATAAAATTTATATCAAAATAACTGTTTACTGAAAGTAATATATCATACAATTATCTGCATGTCAAGATATGTGATATGCGAGGAATGGCGATATAACCAAGCTATGTGATAGGTTATAGATATGCGAAATCATGAGATAAGTCGAAAACAGATTTTGGCGCATATGAAAGAAGAAAGGAAAATTTAGGAGATGACTACAGCCTTAAATTTAAGCATAGGTGGATTTGTACTTACAAGCATGCTTTTTATGCTTGGCGCCAGATCATTTGTATCTATGCGTATGAAGAAGTTACTTCGGACGGAAGCTATTTTTTTTCTTCTTTTTGCAATATTTTTTCTTTTGATGTTTTTTCTTAAGATTCCCTAGAGCGTGTTCAGAAAATTCTCAAAAGCCAATTGCTAAATTGATAAGAAAAGAAGCAGCGCAATCATTAAGCGCTGCTTCTTGCCTCAACTTCGCTTTTCGGAGGAATTTCACTATTTACTCCAGCGGCAAAAGCGGCTCTATGCGTTTTTGCAATTCGGCTAAAACTTGCGGAACAGAGCGTGAAGCGTCGATAGTTTGGTAATGATATGTGTCTTTCATCTGCTCAAATTGTTTCAGCAGTTGTTTTTGATATTCCACAAAACTATCATATAAATCGTCACCCAACCGCAAATCCATGCCCGATTCCCAATAATCAAATCCTCGCGGCACAATTCTTCTCACCAATGTGTGAATATCTACCTTTAAGTAAAATATTGCGTCGGGAATAAGCGCCAGGCTGTATACACCTTCTATCCACTTGTGGTCAGCGCCGCGCACCGTTGCCCGAGCAATAAGCGAATATATATATCTGTCGGTTAAAACGATAAAGCCTGCGCGCAGCGCCGGAATGATAATATTTTCCAGTCTATCAGCAAAATCGGTGGCGTAAAATAAATCCATCGTTAGCGGACCAAGTGTATGGCCGCGCTTGGCGTCATCAATCCCCTTGCCGACAAGCGGAGAACGCCGCAAACCTGTATCTACCACAGCAAATCCCGAACTTTCCAGCCATGGACGCAGCAAAGATATTTGTGTGGATCGTCCGACGCCGTCGGTCCCTTCCAAAACAAACAGCCTGCCGGGAAGCAAATCTTCCGGAGCTTCAAAATCCATAGAATTGTGCCCATAAAACTGCATTTTTGTCATAACGTTCTCTCCTTGCTGCGTCCGCGCTGAGAGCCGGCGCGCCCGGAAATAAAGCGTGAAGGCGCATTGCGGTACAACCCGGAAAGATGTGGCTCTACCAGTTCGCGCATCAGTCGCTGCTGGTCTTGAATCGGAGCCAGCGAATCCATAACCGTTAAATGATACGGCTCTATCATCGATTCATATTCTTCCATAATTTTCTTCTGGAAGAGCTTAAAACTTTCTTTGGGGTCTGATGAAAGGCCTAAATCCATACCTGCTTCGTAATATTTCAGTTCAGCGCGGCCGCCAAGAATCCGGCTTAACGAAACATCCAGCGGTGTGCGGAAATAAAAAGCAATTGTTGGCTGCACCGCAAAATTATATAAGTTGTGTACCCACTCGGTATTTACTCCGCGGGCGGCGTCACGGGCAAACGCCGTAAACACATACCTATCGGCTAAAACAATGGCGCCGGCTTTCAATGGCGGAATAATCCATTTTTCTGTGCGGTCTGCAAAGTCGGTGGCGTGAATAAGGCTGAATGTTGTTGGCGTAAGCAAATGTTTTTTCTTGCCGCGCGAAGTAGTCTCTTTTACTAAGGGAGAAGAGTTCCATTCGCTGAAAAAAACTGTATATCCTTCATTAACCAGCCATTGCCGCAGCAAGGCAATTTGAGTGCTTTTCCCAGAGCCGTCTACTCCCTCTACAACAAACAGTCTGCCGGGAAATTGAATTGGCGCAAATTGAAATCCCATATAAAAATCACTTTATAAATCAGTAAGATATGTGGCGCTACATATTCGGCGCGCGCGCAAAACGCGGATCCACCGGCTGAACATCTGAAGCAGGCAGCGGCTGATTAAATGCGGCCGCCGGTGTTGACACATCGGGCTGAATTGCTGAAAGCTGTTTTGTTTCACAATGTTCTGTATAGTTTTCCTGCAACAGGCGTAAATCTGTTTCCATCTCTTTAGCGCGTTGATAGCGCTCTTGCGGCAGCCGCGCCATCGCCTTCAGAATAATCCGTTCGCATTCAATAGGGATATCCGGCTCCAGCACACTGGGAGGAACCGGCGCGCCCATATTTATGGCCTTGCTCATTTCTTGCAATGTGGCGCCGCGAAACGGTCGCATTCCGGTAATCATTTCATACAAACTTACACCCAGCGCATAAATATCTGCCCGACCGTCAATTTTTTCTCCGTGTAAATTTTCCGGCGGAACATAATATAAACTGCCTACAACCATTCCTGTGCGGGTTATCGTATACAAGCCATTAATACGCGCTAAACCAAAATCCAGCAACCGGGCGTGCGACCACCTATCGACAATAATATTATCGGGTTTAATATCTCTGTGAATCAGGTGGCCTTCGCTATGAATATAATCCAGCGCATCAGCTATCTGCGCGCCGATCTCAATCGTTCGCAGCGGATCAATCTTTTTTTGCTTCTTTAAGGTTTGCCCAACTGTTATTCCGGAGATGTATTCCATGACATAATATATCATTGAGCCATCTTGTCCAGCGTCGAACACACGAATAACATTCGGGTGTTTCATCTTCTGCAGCGCATCTGTTTCCCGATTGAAACGGGTAATAAACGAATTATCAGAAGACAGCGCTGAAAGGAGAATTTTCATTGCAACAAACTGGTCGGGTTCATTTATCTTATGCGCTTTATATACAGCGCCCATCGAGCCTCGTCCGATTTCTTCATCAATAACATATCGTCCGATTTGGCGGCCAATCATGGTATCCATGGCAATTCTCCGGCAGAACATATCTCCGGTAAAACTTGCGTACCCGGCGGCAAATAAAAGAAATCCATAGGCCCCGCCTTTTTACGGACGTTAGCCTCCACAGCTTCCTTTCTTGCCAGCGCTGTGTAAATGAATAACCAATTGCACAGCTTATGCGCAAGCCTTACTGTATCATATGATCGGCAATACTTGATAAAAATTAAATAAAAACAAAAAGAGAGGATGAATTTCCTCTCCTTTATTATACCGTTTATACTGCATTCTGCAATAAGCATACTACTTATTCTTGGATATATTGCTTTCTGCGCTCCAAGCAAATCAGCCGCATAAAATCTTATTGCTGTTGCGGCGCAATATTTATTGCGCGCAGTGAAAAGGGTTTGGGAGCTTCCCAAAGCGCCAGCGTCATGAGTATGATGAGCGGGCCGGTATTGGGATCGGTAGACATTCCCGAGAATATCATGCCAAACGCTTCAAAAAATCCCCATATACCAATTGCGCAAATAAGCGATACCAGCAACGCGCTGTGCAACGACTGAGGTTTGGCCAAAAGAATCCACACGCCCAGCGCTAAAAACAATAAAACAAGCAAGGCGTTAACAAGTCCTTCTGTCGGTTGTGTTATTGCCGCCACGCCGTGCAAAATAGGATCGAGCAGCGCGCCCTGGAGCGTTCCGGGATTATATAGTGTATTGACGGAATTAGAAATTTGCCCATATTGCCACCAATACGGCTGAAGCTGCAGTAAACCGGCAAAAATCCAAAATCCTCCCAACGCGCGGCGCAGAAACACTCTTTGCTGTAAAGAAACCGGCTGCTCATCTACCGTAGCATAATGGATCTGTTCTTTATGTCGAAATACAATTGCAACTGCAATAATAACATATAGCAAAATGGAGCCGGGCGCGCCAACCAACGCGCTGGATTGCCCCGTAAGCAAGCCGCTCAGCCCTTCACCGGCATACCAAAGCGCCACACCCAAAACAGCAG
>JAKAOI010000050.1 GCA_021812265.1 Chloroflexota bacterium
AGACTGCATTACCGAGTCTTCTGCTTCCTTCCAGTCAGCTTCCCAATGAAGCGCATCCAGTTCGATATGCGGATACCCTAAAATAGCGCTTAAATTTTGCGCTAAGGTCGTCTTTCCCGAAGCAGATACACCTAAAACAACAATTCGTTGCATCGCGCTCCTCCACATATTATACGCATTCAAAAGCTAGAGATGTATACACGCGGCAATCTGCAACAAACAAAACATTCCTGCGCTTCCCTGAAAGATTTGTGAAACGCAGGAGTGTTTTGCTATCTCATAAATAAAATCTGTTTACCGCACAGTTATTTTTTGCTGTTTTCCTGTGGGAGCTTCACTTTTAACGATAACTCATCTAACTGTACATCATCCACTAAAGATGGCGCGCGCATCAACATATCTTGCGCATTGGCGTTTTTCGGAAAAGCCATAACCTCACGGATATTTTCGGCTCCTGCCAGCAGCATCACCAAACGATCGATACCAAGGGCAATACCGCCATGCGGCGGAGCGCCAAAATCGAACGCTTCAAGCATATGGCCGAATTGTTCCGTAATTTGCTCATCATTTAACCCAAGAAGCTGGAAAACACGTTTTTGTGTTTCAGATTTATGGATACGAATCGAGCCGCCGCCGATTTCAAACCCATCCATCACAATATCATATTGCCGGGCCTGCGCCGCTAACGGATCTGTTTCAAATAACTGCTCGTGGCCATGTTTCACGCCCGAAAATGGGTTATGCACTGCGTGATAGCGCTGAGCGCCGTTTTCTTCAATAATTTCAAACATCGGAAAATCCACAACCCAGCAGAACGCCGCTTCATCATGATTGATGAGGCCGAGTTTTTCACCCATGTGTATACGCAGCCGCCATAACACGTCATTGCATACCTTTTCACTGTCTGCCACAAAAAAGATCATATCTCCGGGAAGGCCTTGCATATGATCTGTTATTTTGCGCAAATCAGGTTCAGTCATTGCTTTGGTTAATGGGGATTTAACTGCGCCATCTTGCTGAATCGCATACGAAATCAATCCCTTTGCGCCTAAATTGCGGGCAAATTCGGTTACTTCATCTATTTCTTTGCGTGTCATAGCTGCCTGGCCGGGCAAACGCAGACCTTTTACCATACCGCCGGAGTTAACCGCGTCTTTAAAAACCTTAAAATCACCCAGCTGGGCTAGGTCTCCTAACGACCGAAGCCGCAAATCAAAGCGCAGGTCGGGTCTATCGATGCCATATTGCTCCATAGCGTCGGAAAACGAGATATGCGGGAAGGGAATCTGTTGAATTTTTTTATTACCGAATTTCTGAGTAATTTCAATCAGCAAAGTTTCAATCAACCGCATCACATCAGATTCAGCGGCAAAGCTCATCTCTAAATCGAGCTGAGTAAATTCCGGCTGCCGGTCGCCGCGCAGGTCCTCATCACGGAAGCAGCGGGCAATCTGAAAGTATCTATCTAAACCAGCGACCATCAGCAACTGTTTAAATTGCTGCGGCGCCTGTGGCAGAGCATAAAACTGCCCGGGCCAAACCCTGCTTGGCACCAAATAATCGCGGGCGCCTTCAGGAGTACTTTTCGTGAGAATAGGTGTTTCAACTTCGATAAAATCGCGGGTATCCAAATATGTTCGGATATACAGTTCGATTTTATGCCGCAATTCTAAGCGGGAGCGCATAGCAGACCGGCGGATATCGAGATAGCGATATTTCATGCGCACTGATTCATCAGATGTAATTGTGTCGGTTATAGGAAACGGGACCGGTTTAGAAGCATTAAAAAGGGTAATATCTGTGGCAATAATCTCAATTTCGCCTGTTTCCATATTCAAGTTAACAGTTTGCGGATCCCTCTTGGCGACGACACCGCGAACCAGCAAGGTAAATTCTGAGCGAATTTCAGAGGCTTTTGTCAGCGTTTCGCTATCTTTCGGCAGGCGATCGGGGTCTATAACAATTTGTGTAATACCATAGCGATCCCGTAAATCGATAAAAACAATTTTACCATGATCGCGCTGGCGGTTTACCCAGCCGCACAATGAAACTTCGCGGCCGGCGTCTGCGGCGCGCAGTTCACCGCAGGTACAATCCCGAAGGGCAGTAGCGCGAGGCGAAGCAAGTATATGGTCAGCTCGTTTCGAGCGTGGTTTTGAAGTCGCCACAATACAAATTCCTTAGCTAAATTAAGATTCAAAACAGGTATATTCCCTGATACTACCAGTGTATATCATTTATGAATGCGCCGGCAAATAATGCGCAAGGCGCACACGACAGATTGTTCAGAGCGACAGTCATTTAAAAATGATATGAACTACGCAGGATCAGAAAAAAAATCCATTTCCGGAATCTCTTCTCTGATTTTTAGAGAATTATTCTCCCAAAAACTTCCGGTATTCATATTTCTGGAAAACGCCGCCACAAACCGACGACGAATATCGTTATCTTGGCGCAGCCAAATATCTTTAAGTTTGGTCAGATCTTCACCATCGAAATTTTTGATTTCCATAATATATTTATAATAAGCCATTAACACTTCACTTGAATCATCTTTTTTACAGAATTCCAAAATCCGTGCAACTATTTCTTGATATTTTTTAATAAAATCTATATCATACGCAACGTCCTCTTGATTATCCCGATATTGGCTTACCGGATCTTTTTCCTGTTTTATCAATGATTCGATTTTTGGGTAAAGAATTATAAAAGCTTTAGCAACGGTGAAACGAACGTGATACTCGATATTGCCTACAAAAGCGCTCTTTAATGTTAAAAATAACGGATCTTCAACAAAATTTTCTTCCGGACTTCTTGTTGAGTCGCACGCTTTATCCTTGATAGTTTCCTCAGCAACACTGGCAAGCAAATGCGCCAATATATTTCGCAATACATCCCAAAATTTACAATCGCTATCGCGAATATCCTGTATTGAAAGTAATTGTTTTACTAACAAATCAATATCAATGTGTAATTTATCTGTTATATCGCCATACGCTAAACCACTTTTAAAAAGCTGATATGGCGGCGTATCTTTACTGATTGATAAATTTTGATTAAAGGGATTATATAAATCCACATCGGTCGGAAAAATTTTGACGCCATTCTTATTTTCCATATTCAACATATGGATCAGTTGCTCATAATCAAATCTATCTTGGAGTTGGCTTAAAATATTTATAATTTTTTGTAAAATTACCTGATATTGCTCTTTTTTATCAGATTGGGGTTCAAGAACTATCAAATCAAACACATAATAAAAAATAAGATATAATTTAAAATTAATAAACGATTTATTTTTACTATGTGTTGAATTTACCTCTTGTGAATTCAGAAATTTTGTAATTTCTTCCATAAGAGATGATGAATCGATTTCTTGTTCACTACCATAAAAACATATTACTAAAAACCTCTCCATTTCAAGGACATATTTCCTAATATTTGTATATTGTTCGGAATCGCTGACATGAGTGATATCGTCTAAGACAGTGATAGCGCCTAGAAACTGTACCTGCAGTATCGTCGCATCTATATGATTAAGAATAATTTTGGTAAGATTTTGGGGAGCATGCACACTAGCCGCAATATTTGCATCATTTGGGAAAACATCACTAGATATTATGTCTCTGATTTTCTGTGCAACTTCCATATTATTTGAATGTAAGACAGCAATTGCTAAATAATATCCCGAAAGCAAATAACTTCGGCCATCGGCAAAATTAGCGCGTAAATTTAAAAAGCTTCGAAAAATAAGCAGCGATCCTTGTGCAAGTTTTCTCGACAGCACATAAGCAAACCCCTGATAGATATCAACAATAGCGCTGCCATAAGCATAATCTTTATCCAGCGTTTTGCACACATGCAAATAATACGCGCCGTTTTTCATATTTCCGCTTAATAAATTTAAATATCCGATACGTAAATAGCATGCGGCAGCCGAAAACCGTTCAGAGCCTCGCGCAGTAATAATGCCATTTTTATATTGTTCTAACGCTTCCGGAATTCTGCCAAATTCCTCGAGCAGCCAGCCTTTAAAATAATAACAAGTAATAAGATACTCATTAGTAAATTCAAAAAATAGAATGGCCTGTTTTTTTTCATCGGTATATTTTTTGAATATCGCAATAGCGCTATCAAATAGATGTATTGCGGTGTCAAACTGTTCCTCATAACGATGTAATTTACCTAACCGCAACTCAACATGCGCGTTCAGATATTCACTGCAATCCAGCCCAGCAATTTGTTTAATAAGAGATTGAATGACAGTATATTTCTTTTCAATAACTGTTATATCATCACGAAAACTTCGTCGAGTTTGATCTGTCAAAAATAATTTCACCCTGATATAGGCTAACTGCTCTTGTAGTCCTAAATTTAAAAATTTGCTTGGGGCATCATATTGCTCTTTAACAAAGTCTCGTATTAATTTAATTATTGGTTCATACGGTGATTCCGTCGGGTTGCGGTGATGTTCCCAATAGTCACATAAATATGCGCATGCAGTTAGAATACTATCAAGTTTATCAGAGTCATCCAAATTCTGCTTATCTTTTAAAAGATAATCCAAAGCTTGCTCGATATGCGAATATTCAAAACATAAATACTCCAATTTTTCCTGCAGAGAGGCAAAGCATTTGTCAGAATTTGCAAAATTCTTCAGATCATCCACAAAAGAAGCAACCAAAGAATCATAAAAAAGCCACATATCTTTTTTAGTTATATCGGTTTTGTATAAATAATGACTAATTGCATTTCTCATAATAGGATGCAGAAACAACACCGATTGAGCTTCTTTATTTAAAGAATTTTTCGTTGGCATTTCGGTGTCAATATCTATATGAAGAATACCGTATTGCAGCAAAACAGCTATAAATGAGTCTGCGCTCAGCGTTTTATCAAGAGAAACGAGAGAAATGGAGGAATCATCCGCTGCAGATTTTGGCAATTTTTCAGCCACCGACAGCTTATTGAAGATATTTTTTAGCGTCGATTTGCGGATATTCGGCGTTTGCAAATTTGTTAATAACTTAGCGTATATACAAAATAGCGGATCATCAAAATATTGTTTTAACTCAGAATTTTGAATAGTATAATCTAAAACCCCTTCCAGAGCCATACATCTATCATATGGCTGATTATAGACTGTTTCAATAAAATTATTTTTTTGTAAATCTCCTTGTAATTCCGAAAACACCCTTGAAATATTTTCTTTTGGCCGGGAGTTTATCAAATTGCCTATCAAATTCAAACTAATCGGATGACCTTTAACCAAACACGATATTTTTTTATAATATTCATTATAAATAGTATTGTTTATTTCTCCCATAGATCTTGCCGCAATATCATTATCAGGGGATATTTCTGTGGCATTCCGCAGTTGTGTATGTATTTTCTTCCTGAGATATGTTGCGCCATCTTCATCGCTCAGACCATCTATATTTATAATTGTTGGTATAATTCTGGTTATCAATTCGGGAAGGCCGTTCATAATCAGAATTACGATAGCGTTAGTATGATCAAATAAATCTATAATATTTGAATATTTATCCGGCGGTAAATTATCAATAACAACAATAACATTTTGAAACAATGCTTGAGTTATCGTCACTTGGCCTAAATTATTTCCTTCATATTGTGATCCATTCTGATGAATCATCCAACCATAAATTATGTTTTTTAATTCAGCTTCAGTTAAATTATTATAATTTAAAGATTTAATTTCCGGTAAATTTTTTTCCTGTGCATGCGTATCAATATATTTATCAATATATTTATTCAAAGCAGTAGCGGTAATCGCTGTTTTTCCGGATCCACCTAAACCAGTTACTACCAAAAACTGATACATTCTGGCAGTAAACAGCGCAGGTTGTGCCGCTTGATCTAAAAAGTCACAAATTTGCTTAATATATTCATCTGCTCCAATAAGTTCTTGTTTATATTTTAAAAATTGATCCGAATCAATGATTTCAACTGCAGGAGAGGTGGGTATAGTCTCTGGTACATCATCAGATAATTTTTTTTGCAATTTCTTTACAGAAAGATTCTTGTCATATCCCGCATATTCCAACAGAAGTTTCGCGTTCTCTTCCGTTACGTCCAACGCCATTATTAGCGCCGCAACAACATCTATAGATGGCTGAGGCGGCTTCCTGCCAGGATTTGTCCAACCTTTTTCCAACAGCCAAAGATATGTTGCGGTTACTCCAATTTCACTCGAAAGTTCTCTCGCCGTTTTCCCGGATAGTAATCTTAAATTCCTAAGACGATCGCCAAACATTTGAGGATGAAACATAGAACCACCACCTTGATTACGCCCAAACTCAAGCATAAACAAACAACTAAAACACCTAGCGAGATGCATTATCTTAAAGTTCATACATGCCCGCATGTCCGCTCGGTATTTTAGTCAACCAGTTATAAACTAAATGATAGTTTGCTTAATACTTATTTTAACTTGATTTATATTTTTTATTATAAAACATAATCTTGTAAATTACAAGGTGAAAAGATATATTAATAAATTTCAAGAAATGCATGTCATTATTCCCATGCATATTGCCTGCTACCCGAAAATACAACACTAAATATATGTGAGCAGAAACGAACAGCACATAATCACATCTATAATTAGAATTTAATGAACAACAAATTATCAATTTATAGCCCGATAACTACACAATTAATAAACCAAAAAACCCAAACAAGAGAATATTTTAATCAATTATTCATAATTATAATTAATTGAAAATTTATTTAACATTTATTTTAAATAAATTTACACATATTAATATCTAATAAAACATAAATACAATAACATTAAATTTTAAAAATTTTAGGAAAGAAAGATATATTCATAAATGTAATCCCATAAATTTCGAAAAATGCATGTCATTATTCTTATGCATATTGCCTGCTACCCCAAAACACAACACTATAAATACGTGTAAACATGAATATACAATACATAATTATTTCCATAATTAGAAATTAATGAATAAAAAAATTGTTAATTTCTAATTTGATAATTTACACAATAAATCAAAAAAAACGCAGCATCAGAACAAGATACTGAAATAATATCAAGAAGAGGAAGGATATGAAAGCAAAATATTGCAAGAGGTTTTATTTTCATGAAATTTTCATTAAAAATATTGAACATCACAGAAAAAATATAAAATATGTCAATGTTTTTATCATAATATGACCTATTTCACTTGTTAGAGCTTCATATCTAGTCTTACAATGAATACGGATGAACACATGCGTATGTTTCACATTGAGAAAATGAGCTATACATAGAGGTTTACAGAGCAGCAGCGCATATCTAATAGAACATCTGATGTTTGAAACAGTAAATTTTGTGAAAGGTTATAGTATCCGATGACAATTGAAACCAACCTTCAGTCTTCCACCGCGCAATCAACTGGGGCCAGCGCGCTGGAAGCAATAAATATCACGAAAAGCCTCCCTTTAAGCGGACAGCGTATTGAAATTTTAAAAGATATCAGTCTTACCATCAACCGCGGCGAGTTTATTTCCATTATTGGCCCATCCGGTTCCGGCAAATCGACACTGCTCGGCATTATTGCCGGACTGGATACACCAAGTACCGGAAACGTACTCATTGATGGCGTGAATATTACCAAAATGAATGAAAGCCAGCTTGCGCGTATTCGCAATCAGAAAATCGGCATGGTTTATCAAGCGTTTAACCTAATCCCCACACTTACTGCGCGCGAAAATGTTGAAGCGCCGCTATATGTTGGCAAACACCCGGGAAAACCCTCTGAAGAAGCAAAAAAAATGCTGGAAATTGTTGGACTGGGACACAGATTAAACAACCGGCCAAATCAGCTTTCCGGCGGCGAACAACAGCGTGTTGCTATTGCGCGAGCATTGGTTACACACCCCGCGTTGATTATTATGGATGAGCCAACCGGCAATCTAGACGCCGCCAACGCCGCCAATGTGTTAACTATGATTCGCGATTTACAAACACAAACTGGCACTACTTTTGTTATCGCAACCCACGATCCCAATGTCGCCAATTCGGCGCAGCGTGTTATTCGTATAGTCGACGGCCGCATAGCCGAATAAGAGGAGATTTTATCATGCTTTTTTCCCTTTATTGGCGGTATGCGGTCCGCTCATTAGCGCGTGGCGGCCAGCGCACCCTATTGGCGATCTTCAGTATTGCAGTAGGAGTTATGGCAATTGTTGCGCTGCAATTAGTTGGTGACAGTGTTAACCAAGCGCTTACCAGCAATGTGCGCATTGTAAATGGCGGCGATTTGCGGCTGGACGCAAGCATACTGCAATTAAATCAGTCCGATCTTACTTACTTCACTAATTTGCAAAATTCTGGTAAAATCACCGCGTATGCAACTTCAGAATCATTTAATGCATCGGCAACTACTTCAAGCGGCAATGCAGTTTTGTTTAATGTGTATGCTGTTTCCGGTAATTTTCCGTTAGTGGGCAATGCAAATTTTACACAGCCATCATCCAACGAAACATTTCAATCTGTTCTGCAAGGAAATAATGTTGCTATAGAATCCACATTACTCTCCTCATTAAATCTAAAAATTGGTGATACTGTTAACGCAAAACTTGAGGATGGCCGTGTAGTTCCTCTTGTTATTGCAGCGGTATATAAAAGTGGCGGCGGGTTTAAAGGGCAAGATATCTATGTTTCAGAATCATATATGAACAGTGTGCCCTTAAACGGAAAAATACTTCCGGCGCAATATTCCACAGTATATATGCTAGTGCCATCAGCATACACTTCGGCAGTGCAAAAACAGCTTCAATCACAATTTTCTGCGGCAAGAGTGATATCTGTGCAAGATCAACTGAATCAGCAGCAGCAAAATGTCAGTAATATTCGCCTGTTTTTGCAAATTGTGGGATTAGTGGCGCTATTTATCGGCGGCATTGGCATCGTAAACACCATGCAAGTGTTATTACGACGCCGGCGCGTAGAAATTGCTATGCTAAAAACCGTCGGATACTTAAAAATCGATCTCTACAGCATGTTTGGTCTTGAAGCTTCACTGCTCGGATTCATTGGCGGTGTGATTGGTTCTGCGCTGGGTGTTGTGGCCAGCATAGCTATCCGTAATATATTTGGCTCATTATTTTTTGTCAACTTGCCAGCCGTCTACGATTCTGGTACCATCGGGTCTGGTGTGGCAATTGGCTTTGCAACATCACTCATATTCGGCTTGTTGCCAATCGTGCAGGCCAGTCAAATTCGGCCGCTTTCCGTGCTTCGCGAAACCGACGAGGCCCGGGCAGGTTCACGACTGCTTTCCGCCTTTCTGCTGGCGCTGCTTTCTCTATTATTTATTTTGCTGGCTGCATCCATTATTGGCTCAATCTTGAAAGCAGTGTTTGTTGTTTATGGCGGCGCGCTGCTCATCGGTGTGCTGGCGCTGGGATTTGGATTGCTGGTAGTAGCAATATCAAAGCTTCCAGTCTATGAAACACCTTCGCCGCGTATTCTTATTTGGGTTGCTATAGCTTTTGGCGGAGTGCTGGCGTCCTTAATTGTCGGTGGTGTCAGCGCGGGAATAGGCGCAGGTATATCATTTGTGTTCACAAAAATCGGATTTTCCGGAGCCAGCGCATATATAATTTCCGTATTCGGCGCTTTAGCGCTGGTGCTGATCAGCGGCTCGATAGTGTTTTTGCTGGCTGCTCTGGTAGACGCAATTGTAATGCTGCTGCCTAGGCAATGGAAAACAGCGGTATTATTTGCATATCGCAACATTGGCCGGCAAAGCATCCGCACCACAACAACCGTTACTGCTCTATTTGTGGGTGTGTTTGCTATTGGCTTAATTTTAGTGCTGGGTAACGGTATTCAAAACACTATTAATTCCTCACTTTCCAGCCTATTTACACGCAATGTATTTATTATTGTTCCGCCAACCGACGCCGCGGCTGCGCAATCAGTCGTC
>JAKAOI010000051.1 GCA_021812265.1 Chloroflexota bacterium
ACGCCGCGATCAATATCAAAACGGTTGCCGTCAATCAACCGATGGTATCACCCCTGGGTCGTTGTGTCGTAAGGGTAGATACAAGCCCCTTGCTTTAGCTATGGGGTTATTGACTCACGAGTTTAGTTAGTTGCGACATGTGGTTCACTCCATTTGTCGCTGCATAGAAAACACCTCCGGGGCGCAGTATGCGAACTATTTCAGCAAGCGCAATGGATAATGGCTTAACATGGTAGAGCATGTGGTTGGCGATAACAACATCAAAACTTTTATCAGCAAAAGGCAGCGCCAGAACATTAGCGGTTTGAAATGTGACGCTGTTTCTTAGTTTCTGCAAGTTATTACGGATTTGCTCTACCATCAGAGGTGATTGATCTGAAAGGACTAAACGCCAATCAACGGGTATTCGGTCGTAATTTTGGCTCCATAATTCGCCAGAACCTGCGCCGATTTCAAGTATGGTACATGTAGTGGGCAGCTCAAACTGTTCAAAGACCCAACGATGCCAAGGATATGGTTTTTCAGAAAATCTGTCGTGTAGAGAAATACGAGTTTGCAAATGAGAACTGGTTTTATATTGCAAAGTCACAACGTTATCATCATCATTTTTATCCATTAGGGAATCTTAACTTTCAAGATTTCGGATAATTTCAGTTTAGTATTTGAATTTTAGGTTGTCAGCCTATTCCGATGAGAATAATTTAGATACATTGTAACGTGTATGGAGAATACGTATAATAATTGCACTGGGAAAATATGGAAAGCCGGAGGCAGTTCCTTATTGACCAAAGACTATTTTGATATAAAATTTCCTGGCCATATCGGCAATTTGCTTTGATTCAATTTTATCTCGAAAAATGTGGAACAGCAACTATGTTTTTTAATAAAACGAAAGAAAACTCTTACCTATCTGCTCCAAGCATTAAATGAGAATTATGGAACCCATATTTTTTTATCGAAGTAAATAGAGTTATCATAAATAGGGAAGAGTACATATTAAATTGAGAAGTAAAAATGATTTATTTTAACCCAACTGATTATGGAGATTTAGACACGTTTAAACTTTCGTGGAGATGGACTAATCCCAAATATACGGTTTTGCCAGAAGATGAATATCGCGCAATACGACCATTGCGCCCTCATATAGCAGAACAACTATATGCTCGATATTATGTCTCAGAAGCAACTGATTTGTGGAGATGTCTGTGGTCGCGTGATCCAACGTATAAAACAAATTTTTTTTCGGAAGTGGAGCGAATCATTACTATTGATCAAATCAAAATGTCTGAAGATGAATATGAAACGGATATTGTAATAATATGGGATCCGGATGTAGCTGCAGTGGTTCCGTGGAAAATGATACAGAAATATTGGGATGATTTTTGGTATGATGATGATTTATATGTATTCCCAACATCGCAAAGATGGGGGTTGTTTAGATATCACGAAGACTCAGAACCAATTATATTCGGGAAGAAAATGAGTATGTAGTCGGCAAAAATTTTCAACTATCCCAACCGCAAGATAAAAGAGAAAAATTATCAAGCAGATTGAAGCATTTGGACTATCAGATGGAAATACGCAATGGAATACAATATATCAAACCACCGATGATAGAGGTTCCTGCAGGAGAATTTTTAATGGGCGCTATACAGACACAGACGAGTCCGCTGCTCCTTATTCGCGCCGTACCTTCGGGCAGAGGGAAACGGGATCGGTGTGACCGATTAGAACGCTTGGGGACTGATGACCGCTATCATGCGATGGGTTCCATCTCATGGCAAGTTGCCAGGGCAACGAGAACCAAGAATCCGCTCTGGCTTCAGCCTATGCGGAGTCTCATAGATATGATACATGTCATGAACAGTTCATGATTTGCGACACTACACCTGCGGATCATTTCCAACTATACTATTGTCAGAACAGCAATTTACTGTTTGGAAAGGAACAAAACAATATGCAAGTTGGAGTGTTTGATGTGGTGGAAAATGCTGCAATACATCGTGATCCTGAACCAATTATAGCAGTTTCCGGAGTCTCAAAAACATTTGGAACAGTTCACGCCGTAGATACCATTGATCTAAAAATCTTTAGAGGCGAAACAGTTGCTTTGCTCGGGCCAAATGGCGCAGGTAAGACGACAACAATTAATATGCTGCTTGGCTTGCTTACCCCAACAACCGGATCAATTCATATATTTAGAATGAGTCCGACCAAAGCAATTCAGCAAAGCCTTGTTGGCGCTATGATTCAGGAAGGCAAGATGATACCGGGAGTGACAATTAGTGAATTTATTGATTTTGTGCGCTCTCTCCATCCTCATCCGCTGCCCAAAGATCAATTGATAGAAATTGCCGGTCTGCAAGGATTGTTGGGCCGCCGTCTGGATCGTTTATCGGGCGGGCAGACGCAGCGAGTGCGATTTTCCATGGCAATTGCCGGCAACCCTGAATTATTGCTGCTCGATGAGCCGACTGCGGCTATGGATGTTGAGACACGCCGCGAATTTTGGTCTAGTATGCAGGCGTATGCCAGTTTGGGGCACACAATACTTTTTGCAACCCATTACTTAGAGGAAGCAGAAGCTTTTGCGTCCCGATTGGTGATTATTGCAAGAGGAAAGATTGTGATTGATGGAACTATCGAGTTTATTCAACAGCAATATGGTGAGAAGCGTGTTACGTGCAATGTGCCGGCAGACGCCATATCTGCTGCGAGTCAATTAGCCGGTGTGCAACGGTATGAGACGCATAATCACTATATTACCCTCTTTACCGGTGATGTTGACGCCACGGTAAGGGCGTTAGCCGCCAGCACAATTCCTTGGCAGAATATTAGCATATCCGGCATTGCTCTGGAAGATATATTTCTATCCTTAGTTCGTAAAGGAGAATCAAAATGAAAGAATATATGCGGCTTGAGGCATTGCGCACCATTCGCGATCCTCTGTATACAACTATTGCCATTGCTGCGCCCATTGGTTTTTATCTTTTATTTGCCGGGCTTTTTGGCGCATCACCTCACGCTTCCGGAACGCTATCAGGCAATGTAGAGATTATGGTTGCCTTGGCTGTGTTTGGCGGAATCTGGTCATGTTTGGTGGCAACCGGACCACGAATTGCTTTTGAACGGAATAGCGGCTGGCTGAAGAATTTGCAGTTGCTGCCAATTTCTCCGCTGGCTATTTTCATCGGGCGATTTTTGATTGCTGTTATATTTGCATTACCGGCGATGTTATTGGTGTACATTACTGCCGTTGTTGTTCATGGTGTCTCTTTGCCTGCCAATCAATGGGCGGCGATGATTTTGTTGATGTGGATTGGGGTCTGGCCATTTGCTATTTTTGGAGTAATCTTGGGGTATATTACCAGCGCAGAATCATCGTTCGGCATTACCTTTGGCATTTATCAGGTGGTCTCGGCGCTGGGTGGATTGTGGGTTCCACCTGCCATATTGCCCAATTCAATATTGAACATAGGAAAATTGCTGCCAACATATCAGGCGGCAGATATTGGCTGGCATATAGCCAATGGCTTGTATCCAACATGGGTTAGCGGCGTTAATCTTTTGCTATGGAGCTTGGTGTTTTTGATCATCATCGCTATCGTTGCGCCAAGAGCCACAAAAATACGGTAAAATATTTGCATAGACCTGAGCGAAAGCAAAGAATAAGGGGAATTTGTGGGAGACAGCATACTCCTGCCGGGGTTTGATGTGCGAGGAAATGTTATCAAAATCCCCTATTCCTTTTCCAAACACAAGTCTATAATACGCGGAGAAAGAGGTGGTTGGAGTATGGAATTTTCCGAACAAACAGCGCCGCAGAAACATGCGTTTTTTTACTCACCGTTGTTGCTGTGGGGATTTTGGTTGATGTGGCTTCCTTTTCTCATACCTGTAGGCATGTATTTATGGGCGCTGCCATCCTCACCAGCGAAATATCTGAACTTTGTTCAACTAACCCTCTTTGTCAGCTTATATGGCTGGCTTACCTGGAATGAAGCCCGGCGAATGACATCCGGTGTATCGAGGATATTTCGATATTTACCGCAGAAAAATTGGCGCCGAATTGACCAGATTGCGACTATTGTGTTAGTTGGGTTAGCAGCTGCTGCCAGCCTTTCTCAGGGCGCACAGGCGTTAGGCGCATTTATCTTTGTTAGCGCGGCGTTGTCCGGCAAATATACTAATGTATTGAAAGGCGCGGCAATTCTGGCGGGATTAATGATTCTCTCTACTATGACGGGGATACTTATTGGCGCACTTGGGACAATAATTGTACAAAATCTCTTTTTGATTCCGGTAGTTGGTGTTACAACTACTTCCTTTATCCGTACCATAAACATGAATTATGAACTGCGGTCGGCCCGGCAAGAAATAGTTCGCCTTGCTGTATCGGAAGAACGCTTGCGGTTTGCCCGCGATTTGCATGATTTGCTTGGGCATACACTTTCTTTAATTTCAATCAAAAGCGAACTTGCCGGGCATCTTATTATTGAAAATCCACAACAGGCGCGCCAGGAAGTTTTGGATATAGAGACGGCTGCTCGCGCTGCTTTGCAAGAAGTACGCGAAGCTGTGGCAGGCTACCGCAAGTCTACGTTATCCAGCGAATTGCAGCATGCGGGTGAGTTACTTACTGCTGCGGGTATTCATTGCAAAATACAAGGAGATTTTTTACATATACCGGCTTCTGTTGAATCAGTGTTTACATGGATCATTCGGGAAGGATCAACAAATATTGTGCGTCATAGCCACGCCAAGCATTGCGCTTTTATATTTACACAACAACATCAGCAAGTGGATTTGGTTATTGAAGATGATGGCCCCCATCGAGACCATGTACTTGGTGTAGGCAATGGATTGAATGGAATAAAGGAGCGAGTTCTTAATATACAGGGAGTTTGTGAGTATGGTCCGATGGAAAATCGAGGATTTCGTATTTGGGTTCAGGCTCCCGTACAGGAACATCAAAATATAATTGCTCAAGTTGAGGCCGGCACAGAGATATAGAAAGGATATATACAATGATTCGTGTTTTATTGGCGGAAGATCAGTCGATGGTGCGTGGGGCATTGGCTGCCTTATTGAATCGTGAGCAGGATATTACAATAGTTGCGGAAGTTATGCGTGGTGATGAGGCGCTGGCAGTTGCTATGAAAGTACAACCCGATATTGCTCTGCTGGATATTGAAATGCCTGGGGCAACCGGTATTGAAGTAGCAGGTTTGCTGCGTGATGCTCTGCCAACCTGCAAAACGCTGATCCTTACAACATTTGGGCGCCCGGGGTATCTGCGGCGGGCAATTGAAAATGGCGCTTCCGGTTTTCTTGTTAAAGATGCGCCAGCAGCGCAACTTGCCATGGCTATACGCCGGATTATGGCAGGAGAACGTGTTGTGGATCCGCAACTGGCGATGTCTGCGCTCAGTGATGGCGATAATCCATTGACACATCGTGAGCAAGAAATTCTGTTATTTGTTCATAGGGGAGCGTCAAATGCCGATATTGCCTCATCTCTGGCTCTCACCGAAGGAACGGTAAGAAATTATCTTTCAACGGCCATGCAGAAACTTGCCGCCGGCACTCGAGTAGAAGCCGCCATGAAAGCTTCGCAGAAGGGATGGATTTAAGCGTATGCGATTAAAAAATAGGACTTTCGCTTGAAAGAACAGCATATGTTTTCTCGTATTTGAAGCAGAAGGGGGCTGGGGACACCCCAGAACTCCGTACAAGGGGCAACTGCCCCTTGTACATCCCCCGATTTTCCCTGTTGAAGCGAAAGTCCTAAAAAATATGTAATGAAAATATGGAAATATGGCGCGGGCCGCTTCTCACGCCATCTAATATGGAAGCGAGCTGAATCTGACTCCTCTTGTCCAATATGCCTAGATTAAATAGCTATTATGCGCTCCGTATACACTTTTTTGGCGCCATTTCTGATATCTTTGGTTAGAGCAAATAGACGCTGAAATGGATGACATAGAATGCGAAGATGGCTCATCATTATTATTGCGGTTGCATGGGCTTCAGGAATAATTCTGGAAAGTCTTTTAGTTTTTCCGATTATTTGGTTGTTAACGTCAGCAGGTTTGCTGCTTGCCGTTGGTTTTATAGCGCTGGTTGTTTTGCGGCGCGGTGTTTCTGCTCGGATATATCTGCTGGGCGGCGGAATTTTTCTGCTGGCAATGATTTTGGGCATGCTTCGGTTTATCTTTAGCGCGCCATCCGCCGATCCGTATTCAATACGTCGGCTGCCTGATAAAACAACAGTTACAATCACCGGTGTTATCCTGTCTGCCCCAGAACTTGGCTCCAAAGATTTTTATTTTCCATTGCAAACACGCCAAGCCGGCGCTTCCGAGTATGTCATGGCAAAGGCAGATGGAACTGTTGGAGTATATATTGCTCCGACTAAAGCGCTGACACCGTTGGCGGTATGTGATGTTGTCATGCTCGATGGCGTATTATACCATCCCTCTGCGGCGTCCCCGCCAAATATTGACGCCGCGCTGATAATGAAAGATGTGTGGGTAACCGGTCGTAGCGCGTGTGTCTCACCTCAGCCGATGATAGACGCCGTGCGCAGCCGCATCGCCGAAGGATTTGCCCAAACTTTGCCTGCGCTGGCGGCGGCGTTTTTAAGCGGCATTGTTCTTGGTTTGAAAACACCGGAGTTAAGGTCGCATATGGCGCTGTTTACCGAAACAGGTATTATTCATTTAGTTGTTACATCGGGGTATAAAGTAACCATTGCGGCGGGTGTTGTTGCGGCGCTATTCCGTCGCGCGCCGCGCTGGCTGGGCGCATTGGGGGCGTTTGCCGGCATATGGGGCTATGTGTTGCTCAGCGGAGCAGGACCCGCCGCCGTGCGCGCAGGATTTATGGGCAGCGCCCTGCTTTTGGCAAAAGTAACGAAACGTGAATATGATACGTTTAATGCCCTGGCGCTGACTGTGTGGATTATGACATGCGCAGATCCGCACGTGTTGTGGGACGCCGGCTTTCAGCTTTCCGTTTCTGGCGTGCTGGGTATTGCTGTGCTGGGGCCGCGTTTTCAGTCGCTTTTTGCCAACGCTGCGGCGCGCATCCCGGGCGGAAAAATCTTAACTGAAGCGCTTGCTTCCACTCTGGCGGCGCAAATAGCGACTATGCCGGTGGTTGTTTCTGTATTTGGTGTCGTCTCACTTGTCAGCCCAATTGCTAATATGGCGCTGACACCCTTGCTGCCGTTCTTTCTTATAGCCGGAGCAATAGACGCTGTGTCGGCGCTTCTTTATCCGCCGTTATGCGCCACGCTGGCGCTGCTGCTGAATCTTCCGTTAACTCTTGCGCTTCATTTTACCGAATGGCTTTCGCGCTTGCCCGGCGCGTTTATTTCGCTGAAAGAACCTGTGCTATGGATCGTTCCTTTGTGGTTCGGCGCAATCTGCGCCTTGCCGTTGCTGTGGAAATATCAGGACAGTGAAATATTGCTCGCCCCATCCAAGCCGCGTCTGCCGATGTTTTTGCGGACCGCGCTGAGCGTATCGGCTGCTTTGACGGTTGTTGCAGCTTCTTTGGGAATAACATTGCTGCGCCCGCTTCCGCAGCTACAAATACAGTTTCTCAATACTGGAACCGGCGGGCCGGCGGCGCTGATTTCGGGCAGCGCATCACAAACCGCGCTGATAGACGCCGGCGGAGCCGGATCTGCTCTGGCAGACGCGCTGAGCGTAACCCCGGCGGCGCAAACACATCATATCGACGCAATATTTATCACCGATGTTCGGCCGGGGCACTTCAATGGCATTTTTCCGTTATTGGGAACATATACTATCGGCGCAGTCTATACTCCGGGTGATCTGCGCCCAACCGCAGAATATGCAATGCTGTATTATGATTTGCAGCAGGCGGGTATTCCCCTGCGGCAAATGCGCCAAGGGATGACGTATCGGCTTGGCGCGGAAACTGCGCTGACGGCGCTGACGCCGCAAACTCCGCTCAGCGATTCCGGCAGCAATATTGATGACACGAACGCGCTGACTTTGGAGCTGACCTCTACCGCGTTTACGCTGTTGTTTGCCGGAGACGCTGACCTGTTAAACATACAAAACGCCATGCGCTTTGCTCAGCCGCTGACACCGCCGGTTATTCTGCAAATTTGCCGGCGCGCCGTATCAGATCCTTTTGAAGATCGCAGCCAGGCGCAGATGCTGGCGCTGGTTCAGCCTGCTATAACTATTATCAGCGCCTCTGCTCAAACGGAACCGAAAAACGCCGCTCAAGCCGCGCAATCACTCACGGGTGTTTCTGCGCTCAGCGCCGCGCCGCATCGCAGCGCTGAGTCGGCAAATGTTACTATCAGCGTCAATGGCTCGCAATGGTGGTTTACCGATCCGTAGATATTTTTAAATCTGGCTTATTGCGCGCTGCCGTATAAAGCTTATGTTATGCCACAAGCCGCGCTGACGATGGCCCCATATAAACGCTATATTGCAGCGCGGAAACGCATACAAACTGAGAATCATAAAGCGCCTGAGCGGGCATGCTACCATGCGCTTCCTAACCGCGCCGCTGAATCTATACTCTATAAAAGCTATGCCATCCCCGGTCTGTGCGAGCCTGTTCAACCGTATATTGGTGGCTCCAGCGTTTGATCCAGAATGTGATCCAGTATATCACTGCCGGCGGCCAGCAATGCTTTTTCTTCTTTTTTGCTCAGCGCGCCAAAGCGTTTGCGCCAGAGTTGACGAATTGATTGAACTATTCCTTCAACCTTGCCTTCTTGAATCATTCAACTTGCGTCAATCAACGCCGCCGCAACTCAATCTCCGATGACGTCATACAACGATGTACAAACTTTTTGTTGATCCGGATATGGCGTTTCACGCCTGATATATGATATTTTAATGATCGGGATAGATCGCGCACATGCGCCGCAGACAATATGCGGCAATCTGTAGTGACCGGCGTAAGAGCATACTATTCCATAAAAAGATTTTGCGCAACGAAATAAAAATAATAATTTGTGACATATTGCCGTATGAGCAGGCTGTGAATCCGGCGTATAGCGTGGAACGGGTATTTTGATGGTATGGGAAACAGCGGCGTTTCAGCCGATTTATGAAGACGAGCACACATTGGCGGTTTGCAAATCTGCCGGAGTAGTTGCGCATCCATCATATAAAAACGCCGACGGCACATTAAAAAACGCGGTAGATGACTGGTACGCCCAGCAAAATAAACCGGCCCCTTGGCTGATGCACCGGTTGGATAAAGACACATCGGGAGTTGTTTTGTTTGCTCGCACCGAGTTTGCTTTGAAGATGTACGCAAAACAATTCAAGCGGCACACTACAGTAAAGTGGTATATTGCCATTGTAAATGGCTGCAGCGCCGATTCAGCAGGAATGATTCATTTGCCGTTGCTGCGCGACCCTGAGGACCGCCGGCGGGTTATTTCTGGTATTGATGGCGCCGCTGCAGAAACGCGCTATATCCGGCGAATTGCCGGCGCGCAGGTTTCGTTACTATACTTGCAGCCTGTTACCGGCAGAACCCATCAACTGCGAGCGCATACCTCGCTTATGGGGTTTCCTGTTTTGGGCGATACAGTATATAATGCGCGCGATCAGGCGAATCCGGATCGGGAAGCGCGCATGTATTTGCACGCTGCGGCGTTATCCATAATGGCGCCGGAATGTGAGCGTTCTGTTACACGGCGGTTCTTCTATTCGGCGCCGCCGAAGGAATTTTATGATCGCGCGCCGGAACTGGCGCAGATAGATTTGG
>JAKAOI010000052.1 GCA_021812265.1 Chloroflexota bacterium
TCTGCAAGCTGCTCAATCGGATAACCACGATAGCGCAGTATTCCTTTATCGCCGTCTATAAATGTGACAGAACTGTGACACGAGGCTGTATTTGTCAACCCGGGATCAAACGATACCAGTCCAAAATCGGTATCGTCCACCTTAATTTGACGTAAATCAGCCGCCTTAATTGTTCCTTCCGCTACTTTTAAGTCGTATTGCCGGCCAGTTCGCCGATCGATGATTGTAATCATGGGAAATCGTGAGCCTCCACACCGTGTTCTCTTTTTCCAGGCTGCCTGGTATGCCCTTTATTGGCCAGAAAGCGCAGCGTTGCGCAATCGGTACAATGAACGGTTTGCCTCAAGGGAATTATACTTTATATTATTATATATAATATTGGCGCGCCGCGGCCAAACAGCTATATTTTACTCCAAAGTTTTTTACCGATTAACACTTGGTTATTTCAGTAAAAATAGCGTGATATCCCTTATACCTGGTTGTAGTTTTCCTTATCGTCATTTTCCAGCAATACTTCAGCGCCGCATAAATAAACCGGCTTTAATGGAATATCGTCATATTCCCGAATCTGTATCAACACACGCACGCATCCGCTCAAAGCGCCCGCAACCGGTATTTCACGCGCGCACATCAACGCGGCGTGATTCCACCCAAGTTGTCTGGCGGCTTTTGCGGGGAAAACCGCAGTAAGATCTTCTGTCATAGTAAAAAAAATACTGACAATATTTTGCGGATCCAGCTGATTTACCCGCATAATTTCCGTTAAAAGCAGTCGCGTATCTGCTAATATAGCATCTGCAGAATTGATTTGCCGGGCAATGGCGCCACGAACGGCGCGAGTAACAGGAATACGTAATTTGGGACGTATTGCCGCCCATGCGGCAAAGTTCATCCACTGCCAAATTCGTTCAGTGTTGGCAAACCCAGCGTTTTTCAGCATAAGCTCATTCATTTCTGCGGTTAATGGTGTTTGTATTCCTTGCAGCGCGGCTTTTTTTTGCGTCACCTGTTCTTGAGTGTACCCATTGCTGATTTTTAAATCATAGTATATTTCGGTCATGGCGCAATCAATTTCCGGTGTGGCTCCGGCTATTTTGTCGACAACAATAATTATTCCGCCGGGTTTAGTATGCTCTGCGGCGCGTGTCAGCAGCTGTTGACGATATTCAACCGGAATAAATTGGAGTGTAAGCGAGATAATAACCACATCAGCAATTTCCGGTGGATACTCCAAGCGCAAATCCATATTGCGCAGATCTGCCTGCGATAAGTCTTCCGTTTGCGCCAGCCGTTCTTTAGCGGCGGCAAGCATATGTGGACTATTATCGACGCCAATATACCGAATTGGCGTAGCAATTTCTTGAATCATTTCACTGATGAGCGCGCCATTGGAACAGCCCAAATCAATCACTAAACTGTTCGGCCGCAAATAACGCTTTGCCATAGCGGCTACCGCGCGGCGCATCATAGCATAATCGGGCACAGACCGCTTCAGCATATCATCATAGCAATGGGTAACTTGCGCGTCAAATTCCCAAGATTTTTGAAAAGATAATGTATCGCGCTTTTCCGAATATTTGGGTTTAGCTTGTTTCATAGCCGCTGTTGCTCCTAACTTTTTTTGCCATAAAAAAACGCAGAGGATGCATATCCTCTGCGTGTCTCTAACGGTGGAACTTGTTTTTTTTATGCGCCGCCACCACTCGTCAGAGACGAGCGTGTAAAGGTATATCGAAAATAACGATTTGTATCAAAAAAATTCAAGCGCATATTTTATGTACCATTTCCGGTTGCTGTGTTATTTCTACTATAACGCATTCTTTTTAAGTATGTCAATTGTTTTTGGGGAAGCGTCAAGAAGTCAACTGCTATTTCTGACGCTTGCCTCATCTGTACGGCTTGTTCCTACGATTGCTGCGAACGAATAAAGCCAAGCACTGGCATACCTTGCCACGATTCCACCGCGCCGGATGGCGCAATGGTCATATTTGCTTGCGAAGCAGGTGAATTTGCTTGCGCTAAACTCAGTTCTCCCGGCGTAGTTCCGCTGGGAGGAATAACCGCAGTAACAATCGCTACGTGCCCGTATCCCTGCGTTCCTCCTCCCATCACAATAATATCTCCCGGCTGCGGCGTGCCTTGTCCATTCGGAATCTCCGAAAACCCTGCGCGATTGGCATACGCCGACCAAAAATCTACCGCGTTTGGTGTAGCCGGCAATTGCACGCCTGCTTGCTGATATGCGCCGGCGACAAACGCAACACATTGTACATTGCCATTGCCCCACTGAGGATTATTCCACACCTGTTGCGCCGCTTGTGGTGTAGTAACCGGGTTAAATGATGTATTATTCGGACCGGTAAGGTCATTTGCTAACGATATTGCCGACTGCGCAATAGATGTTCCCGTGGAAGATGAGCCAGACGCAGAGCCGGAACCGAGCAGCGCATTCAGCACGGTTGGGCTAAGCCCAGAAAGCCCCCCGGAGCCAAGCGCTGATAACAGTGATGATGATGATGTTCCGCTGCCATCTATAGACAGCACATCTGAAAGAAGCGACGCAAAATCTATTCCGGAGCCGGTTGATGAAGTAGAAGATGACCCAGAAGCGGAGGAACCTCCGCTAAAGGCGTCGATGGCTCCGGTTTCCAGCTGCGCTTCAGCCAGCGACGCAAACAAAGACGCCGCCTGCGATGATATTGTTTGAACCGGTGTAGACACATTGAGACCTCCATATCTCAAATAACAGCGCGCAACAAATCACATGTTTCATATAGGTCTTATGTCATTTTGAAAGACTTGTATAACATGATTGACTGCTGCAATTCGCATATCCATAGTATAATCCTACAATGCAAACTGAAACCAAACACCAAAAACTCCGGCAAAAAAATTCTTACGCTATACCGATGCGGCAGCTTTTTCCGGCTGCGGCTTTAGTGTTAGGATATTTTCAGAAGCAAGCGCCCTAACCTCTTTTGGCGCCGGCAGCACTTGCGCGCGAATAAAGAAAATAAATCCGCTGACTAAAAAGATATTGCGCCACAGCAGCAACGCTTCTGCGTTTGGATCCAGCGCTAAAAGCTGCGGAAACACAGTTATCACAAATTGTCCCAGTACAAATCCCACAGTCAGCAGCGCCAAAGGCAGCCATGTGCCTTTGCGAGGCAAACGTAAAACCGCCAACAGCGGCAGCGCGTCTACAAGGTAGTGCGAGCCAAGCGCGCGGAATGTAAGCAAAAAAGCCAGCACAATAATCAAACTGACATGCGTTAGAATCATGGCAGATTCCTGCTGCTTTATCAGCTCAAAAATCTTCAGATCATTTATCGCTTTTAACCTGCGTGTCAGCATAATATATCCCCAAATAACAGCAGCCAGCAAAAGTGGTGTGGCCAGCGACAATACCGCAGCTCCTGCCGGACTCCAAATATCATCCGAAAGGTCTGCGGGATTATAGTATGATGAGGGAACTGTCTGGTTCACCCAACTTATCACCATCATGACACTGGACCATATGGTTTCTATTTCCACGCCGCGATTTACATGATACATGATGGCGTGAATAAATGGCTGTATACCAGAACGAATGATAAACGGCAGTGTAAGCGCCGCAGAGGCAATGGAACCGCCAAGCGCCGAATAAGCAATTGTTTTTACAGTAAATCGGCCGCGCAGCAGCATCCAAATAATAAACAGCGGGGCCAATAATATGGGGTATCCTTTTATCAAAGTGGCCATAGCCAGCCAAAACCAAGCGCTGCCCTCGCGTTTCCTTGCCAAATCAACCACAGCCAGCAGCATAAGTACGCCAACAACTAATTCAAATTTTTGCAGAATGGCGCCGGTTGCCAGCGTCAGCAAAGTATATACATAGCCGCTTTCTATCGCAGCGCGGCGGCGAATATTCAGCGCCTTTGCGCAACGCATCACCGCAAATAATGTGAATGCGCTCACCAGCGACATCATAACGCCAAACGCAATACCATACGCCTGCACCCGCGGATCTGCCACAGAAATAGCTGTAATTGCCGGATATGGGTGAGGGGTAATTTGCGGAAACAGCAGCAAAGGGAGCGCCGGCAGCAAAATTAAAATTAAGGCAAGCGGCGGATACTCTACCGAAAAATTTATATATGGCAGTTTTCCCTGCGCAAAATACCCGGCGTACTGATAAAATTCCGGATCGGAATAGTGATGTCCCAACAGCAGGTTTGCGCCCATAATAATTTGTATTACCAGCCACGTTCCCCAAACCGCTTGAGGAGTCATTATCACGTCAAATATTTTCGATAATGTATCAGATGATGGCTGTTCCATCGTTTTTATGATAAACTTCGCATCCATTTGAATATATCAACCCTCCGAAATTGCAGGTGTTTCAACCCGCAAAACGCCCGCTTTGCCGCGGACTTGCTGCGCCAGCCAAAATACTAAGGCAGGCAACGCAAAAAATTCAAAGTAAGATGGTAAACTTCGCCAAGCGAACCAAAACGGGGCCATAGCCAATAAAAATCCCATCGCGGGATATTTTTGCGCCCCAACCCGGAAATACCAATATATTGCCGCCACAAATGCGGCAAGTTCCAGAATTGTATAGATATGCTGCGAAAACAACGGCAAAACATGTGCAGCAGATAGCGCTATCAACCCTGTTCCCAATGGAAACATGGGGTCTGTTATCGGCGCCAGATTCCCCGAAAGCCA
Organism: Chloroflexota bacterium; assembly: GCA_021812265.1. Lineage (GTDB taxonomy): Bacteria > Chloroflexota > Ktedonobacteria > Ktedonobacterales > JACDGC01 > JAJYBV01. The sequence continues at coordinate 4,708 of JAKAOI010000052.1, forward strand.
CGTGGTGGGGTTCCAAAGTATGAATGGAGCATTTATGGCAAAAAATATTGCTGTGGCTGCGCCAAACCGCAGTAAAGTTTTCTTGAAACCGATTTGATAGAACAGAAATATTCCAAAAAATATCGCAAAAAATATCGCCTGCTGCTTCGTTGCAAGCGCCAGACCCAAAGCTATTGTTGAAAGATACGGCTTCTCCCACAGTATCCAAAACATTGCCGTCAGCGCAATCATAACTACATCCAGCGAACCAACGCCGGCGGCATATAGCAGCGGCAAGTCTGCCAAAAACAGCAGCGCTACCCACAACCTATGCTCCGCGCCAACCGATTTCAACGCAACCGCCGCAAATATGAACAGCGCTATTGCCGAAATCAACGTTACTGATTGAAATTTCAGCAAAATCAACGGCAAAACCCATAAAAAAGCGCCGGCGGGATAGCTGACTTGTGTTTCTATCCCCGCAGTCGCCGGCGCGGCAGATTGCTCTTGCTGCGCAACCAGTTGATTTAATATCTGCGGTGAGGGATAATCCAGCCAGTTATTATTCTGAAACGGTCCTTGCCGCAATGGTGTAGTAAATTCACCGGATTGCCCAAGCGAACGCATTGCAGTAATAATGTTAACTCCGCCATAGGGATCTTTACCGTTCAACAGTGTAACTGCGGCAAATTGATCGATTGTTGTGCCATCATTTGAATATAAAGGCGACGCCGTAAAACTATTTTTTATCATAAAAGTAACGCCATATACGCCAAAGGTTGCAGCGGTAAATACCGCAACAGCCAGTATAGCGGCGGCGCGGCGGCTGATAAGGAACCGCGGCGATTTCAATCCACGCGCCGCGTTTAAAAAAGCGTATGCCGCAAGCGCAAGGCTGGAGCCGGTAAAACAGAATGGCAGCAACTGAGCTGCCGGGCCAATAACGGCTTCAAAAAGTTGGTGGGGAATTTCATTTGCGCTTTGCAACAATATTGCGCCGGCAATACTGACTATCACCCGATGTTCTGCTGTTGTTCCGGCAACAGCAATAATCCAGCGCTTCGGCGTTGATTTCGATACAAGCAAACTGCGCATGTATTCCCCTCTCTTCAATCGTTTCAAAGTTTTGACGATTTTCAAGGGGATTTGGTAACGAAATATGCGTTTTTAACAAAATATTTCGTTACTGTTCAGGATAACTGGGGAAATGGTAATATAATCGAGCCATGTGATATGCTCCAGATATGGGATTATTTACTCGCTTGCGCGGCCGATAGACAGTCCGTCAACATAAATTGGAAGAAATCCTTCCGGCTCTCAGCGCAGGCAGCGGCTGCGCCCAACCACTTCCTCCTTGGCGTCAGAGAACTTATTATTGAATGAAGACATTGGATGATCAGAAAGGAAATATATGTCTGCCACTGCAGTCGCTATGAACAATGTGACTGTTCACTATCATACCACCTCAAACCATGAAGTTACTGCGTTGAATAATATTACGCTTGCTATTGATTACCAAAAATGGGTTTCCATTGCCGGCCCTTCCGGTTCCGGAAAATCATCATTGTTGCATGTAATAGGTGGTCTTCTTACTCCACAATCCGGCGAAATCATTGTCGATCAAACACCATTGCATACAACAAATCAACAGATGAGAGCAACATTTAGACTTACGCATATTGGCTTTGTTTTTCAATCATTTTATCTTATGCCGCACCTGCGCGCTTGGGAAAATGTAGCGCTGCCGATGCTCGCGGCCCATATTCCCTTACCGGAGCGAAAAAAACGCGCAATTGAAGCTTTGGCAAGAGTAGGGTTGCAAGATCGGCTTTATCATCGCCCTGCCGAATTATCGGGGGGAGAGCAGCAACGTGTTGCATTGGCGCGCGCGGTGGCGCTTGCGCCACGTATCATACTTGCTGATGAGCCTACCGGAAATCTGGATGCAGATAGCGCAACTGTTGTGTTAGATATTTTAACTCAATTTGTTGCGCAAGGAGCCACAGTCATCTGCGCCACTCATGATCCCCTCGTCATCGCAAGAGGAGATGCAGTTATTCATCTTCATCGCGGAGTAATAGTACCAGAATGATAGATATTGCTTGCCTTCTTTCCATAATAAATTTCATCAAAAGGAGACAATCTAATTGCAGTTTCAAGATACACTCAGGATGTCGCTAGACTCTACTTTCCGTCAGAAGCGGCGTATTGTCCCTGTTTTAACAGGCATTTCTCTCAGCACAACCCTTATCCTTATTATCATTATTGCCGGAGCAACAATCTCAAATATAGTTACTCAACAGATTCTTGGCCAAGGGAATTTGCGGCAGATTACTGTAATGTCACCAAATAATACTGGTTTGGGTCCTTCCAGTAATATAATTAATGATTCCCGCATCGCTTCTTGGCAAACACTTCCTCACGTTGCCGGAGCATATCCAAATCTAGAATTAGATGTAACAGCAACCACTAACACTATGGGCATTATGCTTTTCTTGTCTAATCAACCAGATCAAAATGTTCGTCCGGAGCTATTGCAAGGGACATGGCCACAAGATCAACAAATCATTGTGCCAGACACCGGTATTCTGAATAAGCTCGATCAGAATGTCAGTGGGAGTACTTTACTTGGAGAAACTATTACTCTCCGTATTCCAACTTCAGAAGGATCTCAACAATATGCAGTGATACCAGTGACTGTCTCCGGTGTCTATAAGGCAACACAGAATATTTTAGGGCAAATTTTGACCTTTACCACGCTTTCTTTTATGAAAAATTTAGTAAAAGAAAGTCTGGGAAGCGCTCCCCTCATGTACCAAGTTGCGACGATCATGGCCGATCAACCGCAAAATGTATCGGAAATCGCTTCTATTATTCAAAAACAAGGGTTTTCTACAAACGATATTGAAGATCAACTTTCCGGAGAGACTAGATGGTTACGAGGGATTATAATTATTGGAATTGCCCTTGCGCTTTTCATCTTTATTCTGGTTTCTCTGTCTATTGGAAATTTGCTCGCCAGTTCAGTGCTTCAGCGACGAAAAGAAATTGGTATTATGTTGGCTATAGGTTTTACAAATCGGTCAATCGGCCAAATAGTGCAGGGAGAAGCAATTGTTATTGGTATTGTTGGCGCAATCGGTGGTATTCTTATTGCTCTTATAAGCCTATTTGCATTCACGCTCATGCAACCGCAAATCAGCCTAGATATTCCTTGGTGGGGATTTCCATGTGTCATTGCTATTTCAGCTTTGCTTTGTGCTCTTGCAGGTATCCTACCGGCGCGCAAAGCCATGCGTTTAGATGTTATGCAAACATTACGAGAGGAATAATTTGTGAGAAAACTTCCGGTGTATCAATTACTGCTTTGCGCGTTAACTCTACTCGCAGCCTGCGGAACCTCAGCGCCGCAACAGCCAATCAAGGCGCAAGATCCTATGTATTTGCTGATGATACAAAATCAAAATATGGTCCTTTCTGTGATTAATCGCCCTGCATATACGCTGGCTGGCGTATTATCAATTACTACTATTGGCAATACTCCTCCTACCGGTGATATCGGTATTGCTGCTCATGGATCTGTCATCGTAACGCATACAGGCGCATTTACAAATATCGATGGAGGATACAAAGAAACCGTACAAGCAGAGACATTGGTGTGTACACCGGAACAAGGTCAATGTTCAAGTCTCATCCATGGATGGGGGAGCGCGACTGTGGACAAGATTGGACAGAGTTTCGTTGTTCCTATCTGGCAGAATACCGATCCATTTCATGGCCAACTTGCAATTTTCTCCGATGCTTCCATACAAACATCTCGCCGAATTTCCCTTCCAAGTATTCTACCGGGTCTGATGCAAATATCTCCTGATGGAAAGAGTTTATATTGGTTGTCTCCGCAAGGGACAAATAATCCAACATATCTGTTAGTTCGCTTTGATTTGGCTTCTCAGAAGATAACTGACACATATAATTTAGGCGCATCTATTCCCGGGGGACTGGCAGTTGCTGATGATGGAACAGTATACACAACGATTCTCTATGCTAACCAAGGAAACAGAACACAGGGAGTTGCGACAACAAATAAGCCGGGTACACAAATCCTTGTTTTTGATCCTAATCTTCATGAGAAGGGCCAATTTACCGTTGGAGCAGAACCAACACAAATTGCTATAAGCGCAGACACAATTGCCGTCACCTATGCTCCGGATCAGAGCCAGCGTATCGATATTTTCTCCCGAACAAGTTTACAGTTGCTCCGCACGCTTACCTCACCTTACTTAAGTCCGATCGATAAGTTAAGCGCGCTATCTACCGGGGAATTTGCGATTACTGTCACTGTAGGGTCACAAACCAACTTAGGTATTTGGGAGCCTACAAGCAATACTATTAAATGGCATACCTATTCGGGCATAAGTATTGGCGGTATTGCCGGCTAAAACATTTACACAAACGACCCAGAAAGCCCACGGCTAAAGCCGTGGGGAGACGTCACAGAAGATATGGCGGAGCCACAATCAATGATTGGTTAAGCCGCGCGAAATCAGCGACGGATGACGTCAATATCACCGAAGGATCGCCTTTTATAAAGCGCAAGCCACGCTTCCGTAAATAGCGCGCCAGCACACTGCAATGTTCCGGCGCCCAAAACACACAATAATCAAGCGCGGCGTTGCGCGCGCTAAGCAGCAGCGCATCCAGCAAAAGCTGCAATATTTCATCATTGCCAGCGACTGCGGGGCCAATACATTCAGCCATGCGCGCGCCACAACCGCATATAACGCCGTCATGGGTCAGAGCCAATAATATATCAGCGTTTGGCTGCAAATATAAATCAAATACGGGAAAACTGAAAGGGCCGCGCATTGTCTCATAAAATTGAAGGATATCGGTTTTTCGCTGTTCCCAAATAACGGAATTTACCCGCAAAATCTGAACATCATGGCGCTTTTCCGGTAAAAATACCAACCCTGCAGTATACTGATTCACAATTGCCGCAGACTGAACACCCCACTGCGCGTATAAGCGCCGCGCCGCAGGATTTTCTGTGGAAACAATCACCCTCGTCCAGCCGG
>JAKAOI010000053.1 GCA_021812265.1 Chloroflexota bacterium
AAAAAAACGGGGACTCAAAAAGAGCAAATACTTCTTTTGAGTCCCCGTTGATGTTTCGTTTTGCAGAAAATACGTTATAACGTAACCCTGCCATCACCGGATGGCATAGTAAACCGTAAAAACCCACCTTGCGCTAAGCGCACACAAATCACCGCTATAAAATAATAGACAAGCAATCCGCCAAACACTTCGACAGTGTGCAACGCAAATGTTCCCAGCGGCAACGGATTCGATTTTGCCAGCAGCCTTTGAATATCTGGTCCGGACGCCGGTCCGCCAAAAGGATCCATTGCTTCGCCGATAAAAAGATTTATCAGCATATCTATTCCTGTGGCGCCAAGAGCCAATATAGCGCTCATTTTCATAAATCGAACACTCATTTTTTCCCGGCGCGGGGCGATCACCCGCAGCGTAGACCAAATAGGGGGACTAATGCGCAACGCAAGTAATATAAGTAAAATCAGCGGAAATATTCCCGACGGCCAAAATGGTACCGGAACCAGATACAGCAGCCGCCAAGCTGTAAAAAACGCCAGACCTTCAACCAACGCACGGCGATATGATACCCGACGCCATAATCCAGAGATTGCTTCGCCGCGTTCGTTCATTTTTCGGCGCACGGCAAGCTCTTCCGCCGTTAATTTGGGGAGTAATTTTTTCTGTTCTTGAGCCATATCCACACTTCAGGCGCATATGACACTGCGCCATTAAAATTAAAATAAATATGATACAGCTCTGAAACGAAACGCTCCAGAGCCGTAACGGTATATAACTGAATTAATGGCCGCAGTTGCAGGATTGAGCGTCGCCATCTTCACCTTCAACGCGGAAAGAGTGTCCGCAGCCGCAGGTAGAAACAGCGTTAGGATTATGTACGGTAAATCCGGCGCCCATTAAACTGTCTTTATAATCGATTTCGCTGCCGGTTATATATTGCGCGCTGACAGGATCCACGACAACGCGGATTCCTTCATATTCGGTAACAATATCATCGTCTTCCAGAGGTGTCAGCGCCATCTGGTACTGAAAACCAGAGCAGCCGCCGCCTGCGATAAAAACACGCAGAGCAAGCTGGTCATCCTGTTCCGACTCTAGCAATTCACGAATTTTTTCTGCGGCAATTGGCGTAAGCGAAACAACTTGTGTTACTTCGACGCTGTCCGGTGTTGTCATATCAGCCATGAGATATCTCCTCAAATAGGAATAAAGCTATTTATATGGAATATGAGCGTTTTTATATACAGCCATTTTCTAAAACGTTATAGCAGCGCACATGTTGCAATCGCATTAGGACTGATGCTTCACTAAATGTTAGCAGCAATTGGGGGAGCGATAGTCCCTGTTCCCTAGTGTTTAGCGGCAGCTTGCTATGTTCTTTTTAGGACCATAGTCTTACACTCATCATTCCGCAATATTCATAGTATACGTTATTTTTATGTTTTCTGAGAAGATCTAATTCGATACAACCAAAATACATATTACGAAAGGCAGCAAAAATGAATATGGATAATATTGCATTGTAACCGCCATTGATAGAACACAAATATAGTGATACAATCGCATAAGAGAGATGTTTTCAGGAAAGCAGGCGCGCCAATTTGGCGTGGATTAAAACTATGACGCTCATCAACCTCTTTTTCTTTGCCCATCAGCCGGAACGGTTGCGGCCATATGCGCTGCGGCCCAATGAGCCAAGGACGCCGGCCACTATTCACAATGCGTTGTTTGACGAGGAATTAAACGCAACTGTGTTCCGCAAAGTCGCAGAAAAATGCTATTATCCCGCGACACAAATGCTGTATGAGATGATAGAAAAATATTCCGATAGCGATAAGCCATTTAAAATTTCTTACGGTCTATCGGGGACATTTATCGATCAGGCGCAACGGTTTGAACCTGAATTATTGAAGATATTTCAGAAAATGGCAAAAACCGGTTTGGTGGAGTTTACCGGTGAAACCTATTACCATACCTTAGCCGGATTATGGGATAACTCGCGGAATGAATTCTGCCGGCAAGCCAAACAGCATTCCGATGTTATTGAGCAATTATTTGGCAAACGCCCGGCCGTATTCCGTAACACCGAGTGCCTGTATAATGATGATATTGCCAAAACAGTACAAGATATGGGCTATGAAGGCATTATGACCGAAGGTATAGATTGGATCTTAGAAAATTGGCGCTCTCCAGACTTTCTATACAGCAGCGCCTCAAACCTTCCAGTCATAGTGCGAAACTATCGTTACAGCGATGATATCGGCTATCGCTTCCCTAATAGATCTTGGGAACATTACCCGCTTACCGCCGAAAAAATGGCAGGTTGGTGCGCAGGTGATACTGATGAAATGATTACTATCATGATGGATTATGAAGCGCTGGGTGAGCATATTTGGGCCGAAACCGGCATTTTCGATTTTATCCGACAATTGCCGGAAGAATTATTCAAATATCCGCAAATTGCCTTCACCACACCAACCGACGCAGTTCGCACATTAAGTCCGCGCGGTCAAATTCATGTAGGGCCATTTCAAACCATTTCTTGGGCTGATATGGAACGCGACACCAGCGCTTGGCTGCGCAATGAAATGCAGCAATTTTGCTTTGAGGAAATTCGCGAAATGGAGCAATTAGCGCTTGCTTCTGCTCAGCCAGAATATATTCGCGCATGGCGGCTGATGCAAACCAGCGACCATCTTTATTATCTATGCGATAAATCACTCAGCGATGGCGATGTGCATACTTATTTCAGCGCTTATGGCAACTTATTTGAAAGCTTTGTGCGGCTGCAAACAGCAATCACCGATTTAAAGCACGCTATTATGTACACAGAGCAAGGAGGCGCAAAATGAGAAAATATGTGATTCTTGCGGAAGGTAATTTTACCCCGCATTCAGCGAAAACCGCTTTAGGCGTGCTGCGGTTTGCCAAAGATGAAACGGTTGCAGTTATCGATAGTGAAAAAGCGGGCCAAGATGTTTCATCGGCGCTGCATATCGCCGATATTGGCAATGGTATACCGGTTGTTTCCTCAATTGATGAGGCGTTTGCCTATAAACCGACATCCCTGCTCATTGGCATTGCGCCAATCGGCGGTAAACTGCCTGAATCGTGGCAGCCAATTCTGTTGCGCGCTTTAGAATTGGGTTTGGAGATTGTCAGCGGTTTGCACTTCTTTTTGAATGATGATCCCGAATTAACAGCGGCTGCACAGAAATATGGCTCAGCAATTTGGGATGTGCGCAAACCTCAGCCGCAGTATGCTATGAGGATTGGACAGGGAAAAAGCCACAGAAAGGGATCTAACACCATTTTTATGGCTGGCAGTGACTGTAATGTGGGAAAAATGACCGCGGCGCTGGTAATGGAACAAACAGCCCGGCAGCGCGGACACAACACTGCGTTTGCGGCAACCGGCCAAACCGGAATTATGATCGCCGGTGAAGGTGTGCCTACTGATAGAATTATCAGCGATTTTGTCAATGGCGCGGTGGAGTGGCTGCTGCTGGATCTGACAAATTCGCATGATTGGGTATTTGTTGAAGGGCAAGGCTCCCTATGCCACCCGGCATACTCGGCGGTAACAATGGGACTGCTCCATGGAGCGCGCCCCGATATGCAAATTTTGTGTCACGAGGCAAACCGTGGATTTATTTATGATTATCCGGCGTTTCCCATACCGCCGCTGAAAGAACTGATTATTATGTATGAAACTGCCGCACGCTGGCTGAAGCCTGCTCCCATAGTCGGTGTTTCACTGAACACATTCAGTCTTTCGGAAGATGAGGCGCGGACAGCCATCGAAAAAGCCACTGCGGAAACCGGTTTGCCGGTTACAGACCCTGTGCGCTTTGGAGCTGATGCGCTGATAAACGCTATTGAAATTGCCGCAAAATGAGACGCTGGTAATAGTACGTATATTGCAACTTAGCGTATGAGCGTTTCAATAAAAATAAGAGGTTATGCATGCGAGCGTTATTTTCTGTTGAAGACAAAACCAATATTGTAGATCTTGCCCGCGAAATGGTAGATATGGGCTGGGAAATTGTTTCTACCGGCGGCACCGCGGAAACATTACGCAGAGGAGGCGCTTCGGTTATTGATATTCAAACCATAACCGGATACCCCGAAATGCTTGGCGGCAGAGTAAAAACATTGCATCCCGCAGTTCATGGCGCATTACTGGCGCAGCGTGATAACCCAGAACACATGGCGCAGTTGCAAAGCAGCGCCATTGTCCCCATCGATATGGTTGTTTGCAATTTATATAATTTTGCCGATACCGTCCAACAAAATAGCGCTGCAATGGATGCCGCAATTGAAAAAATTGATATCGGCGGCGTTACGCTTATCCGCGCCGCAGCCAAAAATTTTCAATCAGTTGCCGTTGTATTCAATCCCGAAGATTATGGCCGCGTTATTGATGAGCTGCGCGCTAACGGTTCGCTTTCTTTAGAAACCAGACAGCAATTTGCAGCCGCAGCATTCGCCTATACCGCCCATTACGACGCAGTAATTGCCGCATATTTTCATTCTTTGTCTAAAGACCACTTTCCCCAGCAATTCGCCGTTCCATTGCAGAAAATAGAGCAATTGCGGTATGGCGAAAATCCACATCAGCCAGCCGCTATTTATCGTTGGACGTCACCGGAACCAACGCTGGCTCCCACCGTTTTAGACGCCGATATTTTGCATGGTAAAAAGCTTGGCTACAACAACTATATCGATCTTGACGCCGCGCTACAAATTGTCAGTGAATTTGCTCAGCCAGCCGCCGCTATCATTAAGCATGCCGGCCCGTGCGGAGCCGCCGCCGCGCAAACAATCGACCAAGCGTTTCGCGAAGCTTTAGCGTGCGATCCCATTTCTGCCTTTGGCGGTATTATCGGCCTGAATCGTGTTGTTGACATGGCCACCGCAACCGCCATTCGCGAATCGCATTTCGACGCAATTATTGCGCCTGATTTTGCCGAAGACGCGCTGAATTTGCTGGAGCGCAAAAAAAATCTCATTTTAGTGGCAACCCGCAAACCCATCGGACCTGTCACCAATCGCAGCAATATCGAAACACTGGAATTGCGCAAAATCAGCGGAGGGTTTTTAGCGCAGCAAGGAAACATGTATGGATTGGATGAAATGAAGCGCAATGTGGTTACCGATCGGGAACCCAGCGCAGAAGAATGGATATCGCTGCAATTTGCTTGGTTGATGGTTAAGTTTGTGAAATCTAACGCAATTACCCTAGCGCAGGGAAATAGTTTAGTGGGGTTAGGCGGCGGCCAGCCAAACAGAGTAGATTCAGTAAGAATTGCCGCACAAAGAGCCGGCGATAGATCAAAAGGAGCCGGCCTTGCTTCCGACGCTTATTTTCCCTTTGCCGATAATATCGATGAGGCGGCAAAAGTCGGGGTTACAGCAATTATTCAACCGGGTGGCTCTATTCGCGACGCAGAAGTTATTGAAGCGGCAAATAAACATCATATGGCAATGGTTTTCACAGGATACCGCAACTTCCGTCACTAAACCGCTGCAAAAAACAACCATAAAAATAAAAGGGGCCACAGAAAATATCTGCGGCTCCTCATCAGTTATTGCGCTAATTACTCCACAGTTTCGCTTTGTTCCTGCGGAGTTTCATTTGTGTCTTCAGGCTGCTTTGGCGCATCTTTTTCTTTTCCGTGGATGGAAATTTGGAAAGGAGTTTTCACAGGATCCCACTGTGGAGATTTTGCCAAAATCATCCACAAATTTTTTCCTTCCATAACCGGCATGCGTTCAACAACACAAATCGGTTTTAACTGTTCAAGTATCGATTCGAGGATATTTCTTCCGATTTCAGGGTGCATAATTTCGCGGCCCTTAAATTGAACATACACGCGCACTTTATTGCCATCTGTAAGAAATTCGACAATTTTTTTCATTTTTACTTTGATATCATGAATATCAATCTGTGGCCGTAAACGAATTTCTTTTAGTTCGATTTCAACAATTTTTTGTTTGCGTCGATTTTCGTTGTCGCGTTTTGTTTGTTCATACCGGTATTTGCTGTAATCCATAATTTTACAAACCGGGGGGTCGGCGTTAGCAGCAATTTCAACAATATCATATCCCCGTTCAAACGCAATATTTCTCGCCTCGTATATCGGCATTTTTCCTAAAGTTTCATTGTTTTCATCAATCAACAGCACTTCACGGGCGCGTATTTGCTCATTTTTCCGGTATTCATGTTTACGGGAATCGTTATTACGTTGATCTCTAATAATAGATTGTCCTCCAAGTGCGCATAATAAAATGCGCCAAATGTAGTAGCATATGTTTCAACATATGCGGCAGGCAATATTTCATTTTGTATTTCAAATACATAAGCCTGTTTATTTTTATGGAACCTTTATCATAAGAATGCGCCCTGCATTCCTAAAGAACATTACTATTGTACACTATGCAAGGCGCCGCAAGCGAACGAAAATAAAAGTCCCAAGCTCTTTTAAAGTTTAACATAAATTGAATATAATCCGCAAGAGAAGCAAAATGTATTTAATCAATATTCAGCTCTGTAAAATCCCCCTTTGGTATAACCATTTTGTAAATTTTATATGTGGTTCTTCAGTGATATGTTCAATCACTTCTCCAACTTCATCGAGATGTTCACGAAATAAGATTAAACGGATACCTTCTTCCCAAGTAAAACCCTGATCAAGCAATGTGTCTAAAGCAAGCTGATCCTCAATAGGAGCATCTCCTGGAATAAACATATCCAGCATATAATCATCATCAAACGAATCAACAGAAAAATCAATTAAAAAATCATCATCAGATGGATCTGGATGCGACTGTTTTGACATTCCCATTTATACGTCTCCCCTTTCAGCAGCGTTTAATAAAACGCTGATCAAGCTTCGACGCATCATGCGTAATGAAACAGATTGTCATGTAGTATGCGATTGTTTCATGTGCTGCCTTACTGTCTTGTAGAAATATTCATCGGCAAAAATTTTGTAAAAGTAAGCGCTATATCAAAAATATTCCACAAGATGGCTCCTTAAGCCCAAAAGACTTTGTTTTTTCTCCAAAAAATATTCAAATTAGATGACTATTGCCCCTAATGATCGGTAATTCATATCGTGTATCATTGTTTGTGACGGAAGTTACCGAAACAAGATGTTTCACCAGTAACCCCGTTTTGTTGGTAAACTGCATACAGTCATGGAGGACAAACACTATGCGCGATATTGTCAGGATGACATATTTCCGCCATCTTAAAACAGCTTCCGCAGGCGCTTTTTTTGCATTGACGCTATTGCTCAGCGGGTGTTCCGTAAACGCCGGAACATCTAATACGCAAGGTATGCAGCTTGCCATCAATACTCAAAACACAGCAGCTTCCGCGGCCAGTTCCACTGGAGGGAGCACAAGCACACCGCTGGAGCTGCTGCTGCTTATTACTGTATTAAGTTTAGCGCCATCTATTATTATGATGGTTACCGGATTTACCAGAATTTTAATTGTGCTTTCTTTTTTACGCACAGGTCTTGGAGCGCAACAAGTCCCGCCAAACCAAGTTATAGTAGGATTAGCGTTATTTTTAACAGTGTTTGTTATGGCGCCTACTTGGGAACAAATTAACAATACCGCTTTAACTCCCTATAGTAACGGAACTATTTCAGCGCAAACCGCGCTGGATCGCGCGCAAACTCCATTAAGGGATTTTATGTTCCGCCAAACACGGGAAAAAGATCTTTCGTTATTTGTTTATCTTGCAAAAACCCCACTGCCTAAAACACAGGCCGATGTGCCGACATTTGTATTAATTCCAGCGTTTATCGTCAGTGAAATAAAAACAGCGTTTGAAATGGGTTTTATTATATTGCTGCCATTTGCTATTATCGATTTGGTTGTTTCAACATCACTTATGTCCTTAGGTATGCTGATGCTGTCACCTACGGTAATATCTTTGCCATTTAAATTGTTATTATTTATTTTGGTAGATGGCTGGGGATTGGTTATCCGTTCTTTAATAGTCAGTTTCCACTAACACTTAAACCATAGCTGCAAAATTTACTATAACCAGTTTATGATATATCAAAAATATTTTTTCCATTCGATGAGACTATGCCGTGCGCAGATATGTTTTGCGCACGGCATAACCAATTTTTGATTTTTCTTGATTAAGCGGCAGGAGCAGTAATCGCAGCAGCAGTATTCCAGTTGGAATATGTAATAGTAATTGTGCTGGAATTTGATGATGCAATAACTGCTTTTACTGGGTAATAATCGCTTTGCCTAACCCACAAATCATCGGTAGATGATATTCCGCTGCTGGTAAATGTTCCTTTTAAATGCCAGCAAACATACCCATTAACAGTGTCAGAACCAACCAAAGTCAAATTTTGCAGTGGATTTATTGTTTTATATTGCTGCATATCTTGCTGAAAAGCAGCCACTGTAGAACTGCCGCTGGGTATCGACATCCAATTTGAGCCAACTTTTAAATAAAAGCCAGTAGGCAGTAATATTGCGGCGGTTTGCATACCATTCGGCATAGTCATCTGTATTTCCATCTCAAGCGGATTGAACGCAATTTCTCCGGTTGTATTTGTTGTTCCTTGTGGTGTCTGGATTATTTCATTAAAATTAAAATCTTTTAATGTTGAATATGTGCTCGTCGTCGATTGGAAAATTGTACTCGCGGAAGGTGTACTGGCAGATGAACCATTTCCCTTATTTCCTGTCGAGGAATTTGAGGAATTCGGTGAGCTTGAACTGCCGCATGCGGCAATTGACAAAATACTCAATGCAATAACCGAAACCGCCATTATTTTTTTTGTGAATTTCATATTGAGGCTGCCATCCTTTCAAAATCGGAAATCAAATTTTGGATTCATGGATATGCTTTAAACACGGCAGTTTTGCTAGTATCATGATAAGAGCGTTTGTGAACGCATCTGTATTAAGATTCTGATGAATGCAAAAACGGCCTGGATTAAATCCACATCACACATCAAGCGCCACACACATGACGCATATGATATATTCAGACTATCATAGAAACAGATTTTTATCTGTCACATACTTCATAGTATAAAAGTTATCTGAATCACAGAAGCCTAATGTACATATATTTGGCAGGGAATTTTGCCAAATATAAACTTTTTACCCCATTTATCCGCATACTACATTCCAATACCATTTTTTTAAGACGCATCCCATAAATTACCAAAAACACGGCGTTATAAACATGCTTATATCCACATTGTGGATAATTATGTGGATATGTTTATATAGCCGAGAAACGATTTGCCACACGATAACGCCGATAGTTTTCGTACACATGTATTGTTGGTAACTTTGGATAACATCTGTGACGGTGTGGATATATTTGCTCTATAAAAATAACTATCCACACCACAAAAAATATATCCCGCTTTATCAAATATTTTTCCACCCGATATATACAAAACATTCTGAGGAAAACAGCGGATTCAAAGCTGTTATACACAGTTTCCACAGCCCTATTATTACTACTTCTAATATATCTATATCTAAGATATTATTTTAGTCTTATTAAGACTTGTGGATATGCGGATAACACAAATGGATATCTGTTTCGTATTTTATGAGATTGTAAGAGATATACGTAAAACAATATCAATACTATTTCTTATTGTTTTATCATTCGCACAAAATATGCAGTAGCGTTGTTTTTGC
>JAKAOI010000054.1 GCA_021812265.1 Chloroflexota bacterium
TGAGCGGCGTCGTTGTTCCAATTAAGCTCTGAATGACACAAGGGGCATTGCAAAATGGCGGATAATGTTTTCCAAGGTTCGTCTAACGTTGAAATTTCGGGATAATTGTGCGGCTCTGTTTGGCGTGTAAGCTGCAAAAACTGGCTTGGTCCCCACCAGCCGCGGCCGATACGCTGCGCGACAGCGTCCATTCCATAAATCAATGGTTGAGCGGCTGGGCGAAGCGGGCGTGGCGTAGCTTTTTCCCATCTGCGGAAATTAGACATACTGGCGGTTACCTGCGATTGCCAGCCCAGTTTATCTAGCTCTGCGCGAATTGCTTTGAGATTGAAGTTATAAAATGGCTCATCTTCTGTGCCCACAAGATGCGGGCTAAGTGACTTCAGCTCAGGATCTCCTCCATGCAGAGCGGCTTTTGCTTTAGCAAAAAGATGATTTTTGATAGGCACATCCAAAATCCAGCGGTTTGCCAGTATGCGGCTCATCTCTGTAAGCGCCTCATCAATTTTAGCAAGATGGTGAATAACGCGCACTGTGGCGCCGGCGTTGAACGCGGCGTCTTTAAACGCCGTTTTATATAGGTTGCCCCGGATTAGATACAGTTTATCATTAGGCCCATTTGGTAAAAGCGTTGATTCGGCGTTTGTCAGATTGGTCCAAGAATAATCAATCAATACTACATGGCGCGCAAACGGAAAGTATATCGGCGCATTGCGCCCAAAGCCGCCGCCAAGATCGGCAAACCAATTCACTGGTTGATATTTTTTTAAGATAGATCGCAATAATTTTGCTTCAACTCTGTTTTCGTAGTCACGTCCTTTCCAGAAATTCCTATAGTCGTAACCGTTTGCGTCGTAATTAATGACATGCGGCCCAGATTGCGCAGCGCCCATTGCCGGGATCTCCTCACAAATTAATCAGTGCTTTGGAATTATTATAACGCACATCCGGCAGAAATGCAGCCGCAATAGCGCAAACGGGCGCTATTGGCATGCTCGTCTGTTTCTCTGCAAGTATTCTTGTTGTGTGTTTGCGTTGATGTGATATTGAAGAAATGTTGGCGCCGCAGTGGTAAAAGTCATTGTTTTATTGACAGGGATTCTGCGCCAATTATAATAGTAAGATGGATACTATATTGGTTGCCCGACTGGTTAAACAGATCGGTATAATGGAAATACGATCTGAAAACTGCTATTTTATAATGCGCGTCAGATTTGCATGCACTTCTGTTACAGCGCATGCACGTGTGAGTCACTCTCTCTGTAAATGAGAGGCAGAATAGATGGCGTCTCTGAACACTAATGCGGGGGTTATTATTGTTTTAGGCCTCCTAGAACAATCGGTGTGAGGAAAATGACCTCCCATAGATATTATGTTATAGCGCAGTGTGTGAAGCGACATCACACCGGAGGATATGATGGAAATGAAGACGCCCCCAAGGCCAAGTTTTTTGGGCTTGCAGGTTACCGTTATTATTGCGTTTACTACAATCTTAATTTTAACCATAACAATAGTTTTTTCGGGAGTTATTGTAGCAGCGTCGCCGGAAAGCGCAAATTTAGTGCCAACGGTTACATCTACACCCACATTAACTCCAACCCCCACGTTTGATCCTGCGCTGAATGCGCCGCTGCCGGATCATCGGCTGGTTTTGTTTTACGGTATTCCGGGCGCTCCGACTGTTGGGCCGGCGTATGCCCCTACACAGCAATTATTAACGCAGATGCAGCAATACGCCAAAATATGGAATGCGGCAGATCCCTCAAAACCGGTGATGTTGGGGCTTGATTTAGTTGTTGATGTGGCAGATGTTTTTCCCGGACCAGGTGGCACATACAGTCACTTGGTAGATCCGGGAACGATACAATCATTCATTGATTTTTGCGGCCAAAATAACTTGCTGCTGTTTTTAGATCTGCAATTTGGCCGCAGTCCGGTAAAAACCATCGTGACGGAGATGGAGCCATATTTAGAAAAATACCCATTTGTGAGCATAGCGATAGATACCGAGTTTCATTTTCCGCCGAATTATGGTGTGCCCGATTATAATTTGGGCTGGGTAGACGCCAGCGATATTAATTGGACGATTCAAACGTTGCATACAATTGTTGCGCAATATCATGTGCCGCGCAAGGTGTTAATTGTGCATCAGTGGAGATCGTCTGTTATCACCAATAAAAATAAAATTATCACTGATCCATATGTATCATTTGTTTTACATACAGATGGTTTTGGCACACCGCAAGAAAAACTTGCGGATTACCAGTTATTTGTAACGCAGCAATTATTGCAGTATGGCGGGTTAAAATTATTTTTTAACTTAGATACTGTTTTACTTACACCGCAGCAAGTACTCAGCACATACACGCCTGCGCCGCTGGTGATATCGTATCAGTAGCGATTCCGGCGTTTTCTGTAAGCTGGCGGTATAGGGCAAGCATTTTTCTGCTGATATTCTGCCAGCTATATTCAGCAATACTGGGGCGCGCATTGTTTTTTGCATATTGCATACGCGCAGGGTTGCCCAGCAAATTTTCTATTTGTTCTGCAAAAGCGGCGGCGTTTCTGTGTTCTGTAAGCGCGCCGTTTATGCCATGTTGGATAAATGACGGCAGCCCGCCGACGCGAAACGCAACTACCGGCGTTCCGGCTGCCAGCGCTTCAATAGCGGCTAAACCAAAACTTTCATAATATGACGCAACTAAAAATAAATCTCCTGCGTGGTAATAGCGCGCCATAAGATCGTGCGGCTGGGCGTCAATAAATCTGGTTGTTGACGCTATGCCCAATTTTTGCGCCGTCTGAGTCAAGCGAGATCTTTCAGGATCGTCCGGATGTCCGCCGATAAGCAGCAGATTGACGCGGCGCGGCAGCATAGCTGCGGCTTGAATCGCTAAGTCGGCGCCTTTCAATGGATCGAGTCTGCCGGCAAACAGCAGAGTGGGAATGTAGTTTAATTGCAGATGTTGCAATATGGCAGCTTTGTCTTCTTCGCGATTGCTGTCATAAAATTTACGCATATCAACGCCGCAAGGAATAATATGCAGTGAGCGCTCCGGCGCGTGATAATGAAATTTAAGGTGATGATATTCATCGGGCGCGGCGGCAATAATAGCGTTTGCTGAGTGAATCAGCTCTTTTTCCGTGCGCCTGCGCAAAGCGGTTTCGTGTTCTTCAGGCCGGTGCATCAGTTTAATATCTGCCAGTGTGTGAAACATTACTATGTGCGGCGCGCCCCAACGCGAGGATAATAACTGCCCGGCTGCGGCAGATTGCCAATAATGGCTGTGAATAACATGGTAATCTCTGCGGTGCGAGACGGCAAAACAGTTTATTCCATCGGCAAATTGCTCAAGATATTGCGGCAGATGATTTTTATGGAGGATTTCTATCGGTCCGGCGGGAATATGTATCACACGCACTCGGGTACTTAGGGAGATAACTTGTGGAAGCAGGGGATCGGTCCATCGGGTAAAGATATCTACAGAAACGCCCATCAGGCCTAAGTGGCAGGCTAATTCGCGAACGTATACATTCATTCCTCCGGCGTCGCGGCTTTTGCCTATTTGAGCAAGCGGGGAAGTATGGTAACACAGCATTGCAACACGCATATCCTGTGCGCCGGTACTTTCACAGATTTTTGGCCATCGGCCTTCGCTGCTTTTCTGCTGACCGGGAACGGTCCCGGAAAGTAAGATTGTCATGATAGATCCTGTTCATAAAAATTTAATGTCAGCCATCACATTTTTGGTGTTATTTTGACACTCCCGCCCGATTCATCGGGGGGATTCTTCTCTGTTTTCCTCGCAGGGCGTGATTGTCAGAGATTCTAGCTTGCACTAGCAACCTGCCGCGTGTCCGGCGGTCTACGCTTTCCCGCGAACGGGTGACGATACTTGATTTCTGCACAAGGTACGATCTGGGCCAATTTCCCATACAGATGGTTGCTCAGAATATTCGATGCCCCTACTGCTGATTACAGCGTCAGGCCTTTCGCTTCAGCATGGAAAATCGGGTACGTACAAGGGGCAGCGCCCCTTTGTATAGGGTTCTGATGTGTTCCCAGACCTCCCTTTGTTGCAGATACGAGAACCATGCGCTTCTCTTTGAAGCGAAAATCCTAAGTATATAAATGTGACTTATATTACTATACCAAAGAAAGTATTAAATAGACCACTTTATGTTTGGCGCTTAGGAGTTACCTCAATATTGTTACCAAACTGAACAAAATGAATCAACATGTGTATAAATTTAAAATCGTAATAATGTGAATAGTATTTTTGTTGTTTTTATGGTATGCTTTACTATGAAAGTATTATTTTGTTTACGTGGTTTTTGTCTATTAGGATGGTAAAAGGGAAATTTCCATGTGTTTTTACTTGTGGTACCCGACACGCTCAATTTAAATGTATGCAATGTATCCATATCATGACTTTCGCTGCAGCATGGAACATCGGGGATATACAAGGGGCGCCGCCCCTTATACCGGGTTCTGAGGTGTCCCCAGACCTCCCTTTGTTGCAGATACGAGAACCATACGCTTCTCTTTCAAGCGAAAGTCCTACACATGAAGATTGCCGGTTATTAAATTCTTTTTATGTATGATATCCAAATAAGGAGATGTGATGATGAAAATAAAACAAATCTCAATTATTTCGGCTGCTGCTGCGGTTTTGATTGCGGCGCTGACACTGTTTACCTTAGCTGCAAACAACAAACCCCAAAATCAAACGCTCATAAGCGCATCGCAAGCATCGTATTGTTCTATTCCCCAAGTAGCGGCAGATCTGCAATATACGTCCTCGCCTAATGTTCAGGTGATGCAGAAAGATTTTTCCGCGCCGGCGGGTGAGCCGCAAATATATGCCCGTGTAAACGGTACACCGATTTATGGATATACTATAGAGTTTCTTGCCGAAGCAGCGTATCATAACCATCAGCTTGCGCTGCAAAGCATGGACGCCGCGGCGCTTCAGGCGTTGCCTGCGGCTGCACTGCAGCAATTAAAAGAGCCGCTTGCTCAGCTTCGCGCAGATATGCTGCAGCAGCAAATTGATAATCAATTGCTATTGCAAGACGCCCAAAAATTAAAAATTTTTCCGGCGCAATCAGTTGTTTCTGGTGTAATAACGCGAGATGTAAGCCTATATAACAGCTCGCCGCATAATTCACCGGCGTGGTATCAATTTACTGCGATATTATGCGCCGATGGTTTAACCGCACAGAATTACGCTTCTAATCCACAGGTTGTTGCTACGGTTACCCAAGCAATTACGCTGCAAATGATGCGCTATAAAGCTTATGCCGATCTTCCGATTGCTATGCAACATAATACTGCAATGGTAGACGCAAAAATACAGACGTTTATACAAAATTTGGCCAAATCGGCAAATATAGTTGTGTATTACAAATAATTTAAATAATTGAATGCAACGCTGCGGAAGAGACAGACATGCTCTTCCGCATGTTTTATTGAGGTATGCGATGATGGATACGTTGTGTGAGATCATTGGTGAAAGGAACTGTGTCAACAGTATAGTGCAACAGTTTGCTCAATCGTTTGTCAAAATCTGATTGTGCCATAACAGGATATCCTCCATTCAAAGATATATTTCTTTGAGCTATGAAGATTGTTGTCCAAGAATTTGTTCAAGCGCGACAAGACCACCATGAATACGGTGGCGCGCCGTATCAGGACGGCATCCAACAATTCGGGCAATGTCAGATGATGAATATCTTTTTGATTCTGTTGGCAAAGTCTGATCGCTTCTTGTTCGTCAATTAACGCCACAGAAACATACCTGCCTCTTTTCTTGTCCTCAATTTCCCCGGCAATCCAGCTTGCGGAATATGCAGATAGAAATATTTTGATCGGTGAACGTTTGTACACCTTTCTGCTATTTTCTTGTTATTAAATAATGTAATCTAAAAGTCTATCAGTATTATTTATCCAAAAAAATACAACATGACCCCCTTTGTCAGAGACAAGTAGAATGTCAGCTATAAACCACAACTATGTTTTATCTAAGTGACTTTGCTTTGGATTCAGCAATCTGAGCCTCTTCAATACGTTCAAGAGAACGCAAGACAAAAGCCTTGAGATCCCAAGCATGAGCATTATTTGGCTCAAGAGCAAGAGCATGGTCAGATGCGATCAATGCTTCCTCTGGTTGGTTCAAATGAAGTAAAGCTATGCCTTTGTTCATCCAGGCAGATGCATTATTGGGATCAAGGGCCAAGGCACGATCAGAATCAATCAAAGTCTTTTCATGTCGCTTCTTTGAATGCTCATAGGTGTAGATGGCATCTACAATTCCCTGCCATTTCAGTAATAGGTGAAGAAGTGATGATCTCGCGTGTTGTAATCGATTCAGATCGTTTGCAGATCGTAGGGACATCACATCGTCCTCTAAAATTTTAACTGCTGCTTCTAATTTTTTTAAGCCTTCTTTATATCCGGCTAATTCTTGTTCTGATACTATCGGCTCTTGCCGATAATCATTATACATTAGCCCTTTTCGTGTTTCAGGTTTCACAGTATTACTCCCTTTTATGTTTTTTTATGGTCCCTTAATATGATAATTGTTGAATTAGTCGAATAATCCCTTTTATCTCCCCCGCCCGACTTTTCTGAAAATAATCAACAAAAATATCGTCTAACTCCGGTTGTTGGTGGTTTATCCATGGATCAATCTGTCCATCGGCAATAGCTTTCTCTAAATCGTCTGATGTATTAGCGATCCAGTCTCTAAAAGTGTCATAATTGTTATTCCAAATTGGAGCATTAGATCTCACATACATGTCCACATCGCCAGGTTCAGGTTTCGTAGTAGCGAAACTTCCATTGATAAATATTTCTGCATTTGGATCTTCTCCCCAAATATATTTAGATACCTCTCTAATGATATTTTCAAGCGCCAATCGTTGTTGGGTTCGTGGAAAATATTGATATTGGCTAATATCCTTAATTGTAGCATCATATATACCAGGGGGAAGTACGCCGCTCTGTCGAGGAGTAACTGTGCTCAATGCTGGATACATTCCATGGCCTTGAGGAGGTGGACCAAAACCAAGTGAAGACATAAACCCATCCTTTTATTAATCGTATTATTTTTCTCGAATAAATTTCACTAAAACTGTTTAGTACACACAATACAGATAGATAGTTATTAAGTAAATTCATATAACACTCTATCATATGTTTGATCTTTACTGATCCCAAGAGGGTGAAGCTACGACCAAGGGCTACTGATTCTGTAATGTTGATATGAACTTAGGTGTAAAGCGGTATCAAGTCTCAATCATTGTATTGTTGTAGGTCAAATTCCCCTTTCTTATATTGGAATGGAACATGAGAGGTCAAGACCTCAATCACTTCCTGACTGAAAAACCTCTCTAATGAATAATACCGGCATATATGAAAATTGATCGGGATAAAAGGTAATTTTGTATTTTTGTATCTTGATAGCCTGGTTTCAGATAGTTATAATCAGCTTGAGTAATAGCTGGGCGAATGGAATCCACAAAAGTTTTTTGTCTGTTTGCCTCAAAATATGCAAATCAGTGATATGTAGTGGTTTGGAAAGTAATCTTTGATT
Organism: Chloroflexota bacterium; assembly: GCA_021812265.1. Classification (GTDB taxonomy): domain Bacteria; phylum Chloroflexota; class Ktedonobacteria; order Ktedonobacterales; family JACDGC01; genus JAJYBV01. The sequence continues at coordinate 7,599 of JAKAOI010000054.1, forward strand.
AAATGAGAGGAAATAAAATACTTTCACAGTATATATATACTGCGGAATTTGTCAGAAGTGTGATGTATAAAATACCTGATTTTGTATGAATATTCCTGATGTGATTTTGGTATTTTTAACCTCTTTTCTTGTCCTCAATTTCCCCGGCAATCCAGCTTGCGGAATATGCAGATAGAAATATTTTGATCGGTGTGTACAATAGAGATAGTTATATAGATATTACGTTCTAATATCTTGTCGGGATAAAAATATCGGATATGTTCGGTATTTTGTTCCGGTACAAAATGGCTAATTTGTGTTTGGAATAATTTATGCGCTACGCATGGGCTAGCCAAAGTGGATGGAATAAAAAAATTTTTTAAAAACAGGAATCAGAAAGGAGATAAGCAGGTAATCATGACTAAAATACTAGCCATATTATGCCAAAAAAAGGCAGAAAGATATACCAAAAGCCTTGTGTTTCCTTATGTTTTCCCCAAAATTTTTCCACAGGCCATTCACATTTCCCCAAAATTAGGGTATGGTATATTGTACAAGCTAAAGAGAAATAGCGCGTGTTTATGTGTTACGCAAGTTATGCGCCAAACACGCATGAACGCATTGCATAACAGCGTCAGGTGATTCACCCAGCAGCCAGCATGGATGCGCCTGAATAAAAAGCGTTCCGTCTGAATAATGTTTGCCAAATGTGTGCATAGCGCATTGATTTGCCTATGATTTGGCAGAATTCAATGCTTGCATTGCGTTATTTGGAAGCAGGCGGATGGTAAAACATGATGCGCAGACCAATGGAAAGAAGATCTGCCGCAGAGAGGAAACGAAAACTATGGCACAAAAAGCGCAGGCGCTGCCTGAAACGCAGGCAGCAGAGTCTCAGCTGATTAATAACTCGGTTCCAAACGGGCGTTCACAGGGGAAAGAAGAAGCGCTGCCGCTGCCGAAATGGCTGGTTAGGGTGTATTATATATTCCCGATTGTTTTGTATATTCCGGATATGATTTTTAATTTTTATGTCTATTCAGATGGATCCGGCATAAACCTGAATCAGTTTGACATTACACAGGTACCGTTGGTAGTGTTGTGGGGCTTTCTTTCTATCGGCATCGTTGGAATGGCATGGCTGCTTTCGGTTCTGGCGCCGTGGCATTGGGTACGCGGTAACAGATTTCAGTCGATTATGTGCTGGTTTGGTGTTATCATTGCAACAACCATTACTACATGGAACTCACTGGCGTTTCGATCTGAAAATTTTAAGATGTTCGCAACGGATAAATGGATTACCCAAACGTTTCATATCAATATCGCAGGTTTCAGCCCGACGATGATTTTGGTTGCGGTGGCTCCTCCGTTTTGGGGATTGTTCTGGGCTATTGTACAGCCGGCAGAACGCCGCAAATCTGCTGAAGAAGAAAGACTTTCTTACGCGGCAAAAATAGAGCGGATGAAGCAGGAAGCAGAACTGAAGCGTATTCGCGCCGAGTCGAACACACTTGTTCGCCAAGCGCAATTGAAAGGTTTTGTCTCTACAGTCAAATCTGCTCAGCGGCAAATTAGCGGCCAACCCGAAGAAACAAACGCCGGACAAGTTACAGTAACGCAAGATGAGGAAAACGCAAACTCCGATCGCGTTTTGCAGCTTCCTACAGGCGCCGCAAAAGTGCGCCGCATTGGTCAGCCCGGTTCGAGTTTTGATAATGGCGATAGCGGTGAATATGAAAGCGTGCAGTCTTCCGGTTCCATTATGTCGTATTCTGCGGCTTCACAGCAGCGTTCCGCTGTATATAGCGCTCCGCAGAATGGATCACCTTCGCAAAGCTCATTTTCTTCCGACAGCTTTTCATCTTCCAGTGATGGCCTTCCCGCCATTCGCGCCGGTTCACCGCGCGCCAGCACGTTGCTGCGCAACTTTGCCGACGGAGAGCATATCATGCGAACTGTGGATACAGATATAGAGCGGATGAAAGCGCGCGGTATGAAAGTAACTTATAAATCCTTTGCGGAATATCGCGGGATAGAGTTGCCGCTTTCTAAACAACTGCTAACCAAGTGGAAAGAATGGAAAGCAAC
>JAKAOI010000055.1 GCA_021812265.1 Chloroflexota bacterium
GGAATGGGCAACGACAGCAGTGTTAACTGTGGCTCCAGTCAAAAGGTAGATACCTCTACGTTGCCGCCAGGTTCCGGAGGAATTGGTGTTGGAGAATTTTTGCAGCCAGCATATGCAACAAATAATCCGGGATTTCACTCGTTTACTATGCAAATTTATACTTCAACCACTATTCCTGTCACATGGAAATAAGGTAAAAGGAAACAACATTAGTGATGTGGCTTACACGGCGTTCGGGGCTGACATTTAGCTCAATTGGCTTGGGCATGCTGCTCAGCTCCATCCTTGTATGCGCAATACCACTTATGACCAGCGCCAGCATGACACTGGCATTACAACATACGCTCAGCCAGTCATTTCAAAATGATATTGTAGTGGCTTATACGCCGCTTTCTATCCAAAATATCAACACTATCACTCCGCTGCTCGATGCGCAAGCAACAGCAGCGCTGTCTCCATATGTTACGCCTCAAAATGGCGTTACCCTGAGCATTCAGAGTACCCTGAATGCTCAGACGCAGGTTATTGTTACATCTTTTCCCGATAGCTATTTGGCTTACCGTTTTGGCCTGATTTCGGGGCAATTTCCTTCCGATACGGCTGCTGAGAATGAAGTTGTCTTAACCCAAGCAACAGCAGCCCAACTTAACGCCAAACTTGGTATGCAATTAATGCTGCGCGTTCATGTTTTCAGTCAATCTGCAACTTCAGAAGCGCTGATTCCATTACGAATTGTGGGGATTGTTCAATCACTTAACAGCAATCTGCAAGATCCATATGATAAAGCTCCTATCGATCCAATTGTTGGCAATAATAATCTAATTACGGTTACGGTTTTAACCAATACACCAGTTTTCTCACGCATAGCAGAAACAATTGCAAAAAACGTCCCAGATGCTTCGGCAGCAGTGCAAGCAACTTGGGTATACCAAATTCCGGCAAACCAAGTAACAGCAAGCAATTATGCGCAAATTGAAGCAGGAGTCAAAATATTTTATCAGCATTTCCCCCAAATTTTCATCTCCCAAGGTCTTCAGAGCAACAACTTTGTATACGGCAATGCGCTGCCATCATTGAAAGACTTTTCAGCGCGTACTGCCGCCACACAATTTCCGCTGACAGCCATTGCTGTACAAATTGGTGTTTTGCTGCTCTGGTTCATGCTGGCTTTTGTGGAACTCCTCATCGATTATAACGAACAAACTCTTGCTGTTTTGCGCAGCCGGGGAGCATCGGCATGGCAGCTCATGTCGGGTCTGCTGCTGCCATTGCTGACTATTGCTGTTATCGTTGGCGGCGCCGGACCATGGATTGCCGCCCAGCTTATCCTTGGGTTGTTTGCGGTAATCCATCCAATTCCAGAACTTGCAAAAGCGCTGAACGCATCTCAACCATGGCAATTGCTGACAGAATTGAAATGGTACAGTATCACCGGTGTTGCAGCAGCATTCTTGATCAGCGCAGTTACTCTCTATCATAAACTCGCAGTAAATATAGTCGTATTCCGGCGCAAGATGTCTCGCGCGGCGCAAAATTCTTTTTGGCGGCGGTACCCATTCGATCTGTTGGCAGCGGTTGCATTGCTGGCAGTTTATGTATCCTATGCGTTCTTCATTGCGCCGCTCGTTGGTCCAGAAACATATGCTCAAGTTGCGCCGCTGGCGTTATATACTCCTATTCTCGCGCTGACTGCCTGCGTCATTGTGCTATTTCGCCTGTTTCCTTGGCTTTTTAAGCGCACTGCCATATTAGCGTCTCGCTGGCGTGGCGCTGTACCAATTTTAGCCAACGCCAATCTGGTTCAATCACAAAATATTGCCCGTAAGCCTGCCATCTTCCTAGCGCTGGCCATAGCTTTAGTGTGTTTTATCTCATCATATCAGGCAACCCGCATACAGCATAACCAGGAATATGCGGCGTTTCAAGTTGGCTCTGATTTTAGTTTTTCATTGCCGATTGATACAAATCATGTGTTGACATACCAGCAGCAAGAAGCGCGTTTTCTGACAATTCATGGCGTTCAAGCGGCCAGCGCAGGCGCTTTACTCGATGTTTTTCCACAGACAACATCAAGTTCACATGATCGTATTCTGGCAGTCGACGCCCAAACATTTGGAACAGTTGCAGCATGGCAAGACACTTCAGCGCAGCCAACAATGGCGCAATTATTGCATCAATTAGTTCAAACTCGCTCACAGGCAATCCGGCAGTTGATCATTCCAGCAATTGTTGATGACGCAATGTGGCGGCAATATCAATTAGCAACAAACAGTGAATTTTCACTGGATCTGAGTGGTGTAGGAACGCTGTTGGTACACTTTCAGGTCATTGGGCATGTGCAATATTTGCCGACGGTTTCTGCGGTTGCCAGTGACACATCACAAAATATTCTGGGCGGCATGCTGGTAGATTTTTCTACACTGGCGCAGGTTATTCCGCAGATTGCGCCACAAGAAAGCACACCGCCAGGATATATCTGGCTTAAAACTTCGCATAACCCGCAAATTATTGCACAGATTCGAGCAACTCTCCAGCGTTCTCCCTATTCTATAAGCGTCTTTCAAGATCGCTTCCAGCTTATCGCTGACATGGCTTACGATCCGCTCTCGCTGGCGTTGCAGGCCACAACACTGATCGGGGCAGGAATTACACTCTTGCTGGCGCTGCTGATGAGCGGACAGCTATTGTGGAATTCACTGCAAAAACGTCTGCTCAATTTGACTGCGCTCTACGCATTAGGAGCAGCGCGACATCAGATTGCAGCTATCATAATCTTGGAAGATGGCTTGCAATTGCTGCTGGCAGCAGGTATTGGAATTTTGCTGGGGGCGTTGCTGACCGGATTGATAGCGCCGCTTATGGCGTTTGCTCAAAGCAGCGATACCAGTCAGCCGATTGTTGATCTGATGATCCCGCCGCCACAGATTGTCTTTCCTTGGCAATGGATATTCGCAGGAACAGGTATTTTTTTGCTGATTGCCATTTTTGTGATGAGCGCGCTCATTTCGGTAAATATCAAAGGTCACATTGCGGCAGCACTCCGTTTGAACGAAGATTAGAGACCTGAGCATACAGCAGGAGGGCAGGGGGCAGCATGCCCTCTGACGGGGCATGGGGTGTCCTCACATTTCCCTTATTCTTTTTTAAGGTTCAGGTCTATAGTATAATTGGAAAGAGTGATCGAAGCATGAAGAACACCACTAATGAACGGCGCTATACAGGCTTTATCGGCTGGTTCATTGCAACAAGTTGGCTGGCGTACTGGCAATTACGACAAAGCTGGCGAATGCTGCTTTTCATGGGAATAATTACATTATCCACCATTGTCATCGTCTGCGCAATTCCACTATTCTCGACAATTGCGCTGACAGCGTCACTGCGCGACACGTTTGATACGCAGACGCATCCTTTCTCCAATATTCTTCGAATCGGCGGAGATACAACAACCCCAACAATGAGTCAACTTGCCAACTCGGGCAACGATATTACCAGTGCTTTGCAGCAGGCTGTGAATATACCATTCACAGCGCCGGATGTGACGATCAGCACATGGAATTATGCCGTCTATCTTTCCAATCCTGCGCTCAATACTGTATCACCATTGACGATACACATAGCTAGCGCGCCTGATGCGCTGCTGCGCGAGCATCTTGTATTGACCAAAGGTGTATTGCCGGCTCAGCAAGCCGATGGTTCGCTGGAATTGGTCATACCTGCTGCAACAGCCAGCGCATGGCATGTCAGCGACGGCTCTACGGTCTTTGTCGAGATCCCGTCGGAGCGAATGTCAGTTAGCGGCAAACCTCAGCTAATACCTGCGAGGATCGTTGGGATTGGTGAGCCAAAGCAAGATGATATCCTTTTTGGGTATGATAACGCCAGCGCGGATACGCCGGCAGCAGCACCAAATTACACTGTGTATGGCAATTTTGCGGCAATCTTTGCGCTGACTAAACAAGAAACCGTGCAAACAACACTCAATTCCGATGGATTGTTCTCATATTACTGGACGTTTGCAATAGATACCCGCCAACTTCAGCTGGATCAGATTGATACGCTGGTGAACCAAGGCAATACTCTGGCGCTATTGCTGCAAAACTCCGCGGCAAATTATGGCAATCTGACAGGAGCCTATATCAATGAGAATGGATTCTTTGCAACAGCAGGCGTCTTGCAAGCAAATATCGTCACATTTCAAACGCCAACAAACATTTTAATTATCGAAATACTAAGTTTCATCATATTTTTTATCAGCGTTCTTGGCAAATACATTGTTGCTTGGCAATCCGATGTTATCATCACATTGCGAAGCCGCGGCATGGAGCAAGGCCAGATCATCGGAGCCTTCTCACTCCAGTTGCTGTTGCTAAGCTGTCTCATGCTTATTGGCGGGCCGATCCTTGCTGTTATTTTGACGCAACACATCGCGCATATCTTCTTGTTCCAGAGTAACATAGCTATTTCTTCACAAAACATTATTGGACAAGCATGGAGTGTTGCAGGGTACGCGGTCATTACTGCCGGAGCAATTATTCTTGCGGCGATTCTGGCCATTGCAAGAGCTGCACACATGAACATTCTCAGCGCCAGACGCGAGTCAGCCCGTGAAACACGCGCACCCCTTTGGCAAAAGATGTATCTGGATGTTGGGTTAGGTGTTCTTGGCGTTGCCGGATTCATAGCATATTACCAGGTCGGACAAAACCTAGGTGAATATGTGATCCATACTAACCAATATTTGACGCTGTTCAGTATTCTAGCTCCATTAATGCTTGCCGCAGCCGGCGCGCTGCTATTTTTTCGCGTCTTTCCGCTTCTGTTGCGTATAGTCGCATGGATTGCAGGCAACTATCGCGGCGCTTTGCCGATTATTGCCTTTGCCCGGTTAGCGCGTACTCCCCAATATGCAGCGCAAACAGCAACTCTGTTAGCGTTTTCCATCAGCATTGCGACATTCACCATTGTAACCACAGCAACCCAGCAGCAGCGAGTTACAGATATAGCAACATATACCGCAGGCGCAGATTTTCGGGGCGTGTTACCCAGCACAGCTCCCATATCGCTCAATGCAATAACCAATCAATACAGAACATTGCCTGGGGTTGAAAATGCGGCGGCTGGCGCATCATTTAACGTCATTTATGCATCCAGCGACACAGGAATAATGCTGACTTTGCAGGCAATGGACGGCAATACGTTTGCGCAAACAGCATACTGGGGAAACGCCGAAAGCGCAACATCACTTGCAGCGCTCATGCAACAAATATCTGCGCAACGCGCTCAGGCGGCGCAGACAGATACAGTGCCTGCAATTGTCGATGCAGCGACATGGGATGCGCTGGGGTTAACGGCTGGCGCGCCATTTACGCTATCTTTGCCGGGATATACAAATAATGCCATGAAATTTACTGCTATTGCAAAAGTAAGCCATCTTCCGGCAATTTTTGACACTGCCGGATTATATAACCAAAATAACACCGTCGATGGCGGCATTCTGGTTGATTATCAAACATTTCAGGCAGTATATGCCCACGATGTTCCTGGTAATATACTTCGCCCAAATACCGTCTGGCTGCGAACACAACAAAGCTCACAGATTCTTTCACAAATACGGGCGCAACTAAACACAGGATCGCTAAAACTAGGTCAATTGCAGGATCGCGCCGCATTGATCGCGCGCTACCAGCAAGATCCATTGCAAAAAGATCTGCTTTTCGCACAGATTGTCGCAGCCATTGCAGCGTGCATCCTGGCTTTTATTGGACTGGCCGTTGCGGCAGGATTTAATGTCACACAACAAAAGGCAGCCATCATTATACTGCATGCTTTGGGAGCAGGAAAACGGCAGTTGCAAATCGTTGCGGTCTGGGAACAACTATTGATTTACGGCATCGGATTGTTGTTGGGTATATTTTTAAGCGCCATTTTAATTTGGTTAATTACTCCCATGCTAGCATTTGTCCAGCTCATCAATAGCAATGGAACAAATAGTTCGCTGGCGCTCGATGTTCCACCCGTGCATATGATCATTCCTGCAGAAATACTGGCAATAGCAATTGGAGTAATTTTTGTATTGAGCTTAGGAGCCGCCATCACCATTATTGGACAGGCAATGCGTGAACCGTTCAACCAAACATTGCGTCTAAATCAAGATTGAATTGGAGCAGTTACCACCATGCAGGCATCAACACAACCAGTCGTTCTTTGTGATAGTCTTGTCAAGATTTACCGTATTCAAGATCTTGAAGTGCTGGCCCTTCAAGGTTTAGATTTAGATGTACAATATGGCGAGATTGTTGCGGTAACCGGCGCTTCCGGCTCCGGTAAAACGTCTTTGCTCAATATTATTGGCGGGCTGGACGCTCCCGACGCCGGACGATGCATCGTTGCAGGAATAGATCTGACACATATGCAAAATTCACAGCGCATCGCGTATCGGCGGCAGAAAGTTGGCTATCTCTGGCAGCAGAGCGGCAGAAATTTATTGCCGCATTTGCCGGTCTTGGCAAATATCGAGACTCCAATGAAGCTGCAAGGCATTGGCTCACACAAATCGAAGCGTCGGGCGCGAGAATTACTTGCGCAAGTTGGACTGGAGAGCATGGAAAAGAAATACCCCCGGCAGCTTTCCGGCGGGGAGCAGCAACGTGTTGCGCTAGCCGTTGCGCTGGCCAATAATCCCCCATTGCTCTTGGCAGATGAGCCAACCGGCGAGCTTGACTCGCAAACCGCCAATGATATTTTTCAGCTTTTGCGAGCAATAAATCAGCAGCTAAAAACAACTATGCTTATAGTAACCCATGATCTCGCGCTGGCAGAACAGGCCGATCGCACGATTTCAATTCGTGATGGCCGAATCAGTACTGAGACGATATCAGACAACCACCCGCAAGGCTACATCACCAGTCGTGAATCGGTGGTTATTGATCGTGTGGGTCGGCTGCAATTGCCTCACAAAGCAATAGAGCGCTACGAATTTCACGGCAGGGCCGATCTGCATTTTGAGGAAGATCATATTGAAATTTGGCCGCTTTCTGCGCGATCGCTTCAAGAAAAAACTGCAAAAGACGAAAACACGTAACCTGCCGCAAGAAGGGACGACATTCATGCAATTAGCGCACACAGTATATATCATTTTTTTAGCTATTGGAGCGCAATTACCGCTCATCGGATTATTTATTCTCTTAAGAAAAAATATCCAATTAAAAAAACAGCATGCAATAAGAGATTCTCTTGTTTTTTCATTGGTTTCTTATGGAATAACGATGGGATTATTTATTTATTGGGTGTTTATATATAAAATTTAATTATTTTTTAATATGGCAGGAAATACCATGCAAACAATATTTTTGGCGACGTCAGTTCAAAGCATAGTCTGGGAATATGTCATTTCACCGCTTCCATTTATGATAATTGGATGCATATATCTCCTGTTCATGGAGAAAGGCCGCAGACAAGGAAAATACGCAAAAGATATTATAGGCGTTGAAATATTCGCTGGGATATTATTGGTGATAAATCTTATTTTCTTGGCCGTCATGACGTATCAAACATTTACCGCAGGGCGCTTATTTGGCCCAAGATTTTGATAATCAAAATCATCCAATGGAATGACAAGAGATGTCGTTTATTTTGCTTATTTTAAGGCGCAGCGCAACCTCATGTTTTTCAATTTGGCAACATATTCGCATCCAGGCAAATAGTGTGTTTCTGCGTAAAAGTTGCAGCGCGCAAAGTATATATGATATACTGAATGGTACTGCAAGAGTGATTTTAGGTTTTTCTAAAACCATAGCAGCAAAGAGGGGCCTATAGCTCAGCGGCAGAGCTGCCGGCTCATAACTGGTAGGTCGCAGGTTCGAATCCTGCTGGGCCCACTTCACCGCCAGGCAATGTCCTGGCGTTTTTTATGTCTGTTTTTGGTTTGCAGCAGACGGCGCGATACGTGCGCAACAACATAAAATGTCCATCCCAGAATTTTTAGGATAAGGTTTTTTCACGCATATGGATTTTTTTGATCGCGCCAATATTCATGTTCAGGCCGGCAAAGGCGGCAACGGATCCGCGCATATGCGCCGTGAAAAATTTGTTCCGCTGGGCGGGCCGGATGGCGGTGATGGCGGACGCGGCGGCAGCGTCTATTTAGAAGCGGATACAGCGCTGAACACGCTGGTAGATTTTCACTATCATCAAAAATTTCGCGCCGAAGAAGGCGGCATGGGGCTGTCTAACCGCAGACACGGAAAATCCGGCGCCGATTGCATCATTCATGTGCCAGCAGGAACCATTGTTGTACGAGAACCGGATGGCGCAGTTATTGCCGATTTAACAGAACCCGGCCAGCAGTTTATGGCGGCTCGCGGCGGACGCGGCGGCTTAGGCAACACCCATTTTGCCACAGCTACACACCAAGCGCCGCGCGAAGCGCAATTGGGCGAACCGGGAGAAATAGCCGATTTACGGCTGGAGCTGAAATTGATTGCAGATGTTGGGCTGGTTGGCGCGCCAAACGCCGGTAAATCTACATTGCTTTCAGTGGTAACCGCCGCGCGCCCAAAAATTGCCGATTATCCCTTCACCACGCTTATCCCCAACCTTGGAGTGGTAGTTGTCGGTGATTATTCTCGCGGAAGCGGCGAATCATTTATTATGGCGGATATCCCCGGCTTAATTGAAGGCGCTTCGCAGGGCGTTGGCCTTGGCCACGATTTTTTGCGGCATATTGAACGCACACGATTGTTGCTGCATTTGGTAGATGGTTCCGACATGGAAAATGATCCTTGGATGGAGTTTGAGAAAATTAACTCGGAATTACAAGCCTATAGCGATGACCTGACTGCTTTGCCGCAATTAGCCATATTTACTAAAGTAGACCTGCCCGACGCGCAGACACGCTGGCCAGAATTTGAGCAGAAAGCGCAGCAAAATGGGATAGAGGTTTTTGCTATATCTGCCGCATCTTCCGAAGGTGTGCAAGCGGTAATGTATCGCACAGCGGAATTGCTGCGAACACTGCCACCACGGCTGCTGCCAGAAACCGCGGCGTTTAAAGCTGCCGGCGGCAGCGCAGTTATTCGTCCCCAAGATGACGATCGCTATACTATTACCAAAGAGCAAGGAATATTTGTGGTATCCGGCAAAAAAGTAGATAGAGTAGTGGCAATGACAAACCCGAATAACGAAGAAGGAATGGCTCGTTTAGAAAAACGCCTGAGTGAAATGGGTGTGTTTGAAAAGCTGGAAAATATGGGCGTTCAACCTGGGGATACGGTGCGTTTTGGCCAAATTGAGCTGCTTTGGGGCGAAAGTTAACTCAGAAATTTTCCTCTTGCATTTTCTCCGATATGTATTGTATGATATTTTTTATAACAATCGATAGATAAACAAATAACGCCAAAGAGATACATCTGACACATGCGCAAATAGTTTTCCTGCCGATTAAAAATAATATAAACCATTAGCTTCATCGCAGTCGGCAATCGGCAGATGATACACACAAACAATCTGACACAAAAAGAGAAAAATATCTATCCACACTATCGATATTTACTGTTCATTGAACGGGAGGAAATAAAATATGAATTATGCCGCTGCACACACTGAAGAAAAGAAGCCGAATTTTAAAAATTGGCTTACTTTAGTTGT
>JAKAOI010000056.1:0-845 GCA_021812265.1 Chloroflexota bacterium
ATTCCGCCTCGTCCATCAGGATAATCTAACTCTACACCACTTGTTTTGCAATTTGGTAACACAGTCATTGTATAGTATGTGGCTGTTGATCGAGTGATAACTGAATTTGGTTTTGGTGATGTTATGACTGGGCTTTCCGGCACGGTAATTGACCAATTTGCTGTGCCCTGTGGTGAAGTATAGGTACAGTGAATTACAGTTCCTGCTGCCGGAATTGGCACAATCTTAATTTCCCCTTGATTCTGCAAAACGGAACTGTTACATGCCACTTTCTCACCTTTTTGAAAAATAACCAATTTCCCTTGATAGGTAGCTTGATATCCCAATAAAAATTCCGGCCAGCTAAGAGCATGCCCTGACAGGCTGAGTGAGCCATTCCTCATATTGATGTTAAATATAATATCAATATTGGATGGCGCAGTGTTATCCAGTGTTATAGTTGGCATTGGCCCCTTTCCGGATGGAAGTGAGTTTGCCGCTGATGCGGAGTTTCCGCAGGCAGTTATACCTACCAATATAATACTTAGCAACAAAACAGATCTACGGGATAATGTATGGCGTGAGGATAATTGTGACATGTTACATTTCCTTATATATTATCGTTGTGAAAGTAAGACCCAAAATCAAGAAGAGAATGGGTAAGTCAATAAAAAGTGTTTGTGTATCCTGAAAAACAGCGTGATCTCCACATACCACTGAAATCATTTGTAACATTTCCTGTGCGTCTCAACCATATCAGACAAACATACAGCTTGTCAACCACATTGAATCAAAAGAATCAAAATATACTACGCTACTGATATATTGTGATCCGCTCATAAGTTTCCTTTGCTCGCAAAAAGAGC
>JAKAOI010000056.1:855-9606 GCA_021812265.1 Chloroflexota bacterium
TGCAACTTGTGTGTCTGTAAATACATAAAATGTAAGCGAATGAAAACCGGCGTTATTGGTAACAGGGTTTATATTATCTATATCGCTAACACCAATCATTCCCCGACCTGCAGGCATTCCAAGGGTATTAATAGTCTGATGTGCAGAACAAACATTAGATGAGTTTTGTGTTCCTTCATAATATCCCCCTTGTGTACTTGCGTATCCCGTATCTATTGCAAATCCTTTACATTCAGGAGCAAACTGAATATCTAAAGGTGTATTACTCGATCGTGTCACAGTAGCGCCGCTTGTCGGTGAAAGTATTTTGACTTGATCCGGAATTGTAAATGAAAAAGAAGCTCGTCCTTGTGGGGAGATATAGTCGCAAGATATCACAGTTCCTGGCGCCGGCAACTTGAGTGATATATATCCGCTGCTCGAATTTGTAGGCATATTATTTCCATTACAGACAAATTTTTCACCTTGTTTAAACTGGATAATTTTTATATGTTGATAATAAAACGCAGTTGCAATCTCAAAATGAGGCTGCATCGGAGGTATTGATTGTGTGACTCCGGCAGTTATATCCAAATCAATATTTTCCGGTGATGTATTATCAAGGACAATTGTTGGCGCGGGTCCTTTATTTGGCGGAAAAGGAGCGCTTGCGGTGCTGTTTGAACTGCTGCAGGCTGATGTCAGTAATAACGCCAGCAATAAAATAGATGTGGTTTCGTACAATGTGGATCGTTTCATAAAATCCTCCAATTTAAAATCTAATAAATTGTAAAGAGCCTTGCCTGATAAGATCGGATAGAAGTTCTATTCAGGCAAGTTAAAAGAACACGTATTACCAGACAAAAGTCAATTTGACTTCTGTTTGTTTAGATTATTTTTATTAAAAACAGAGAGATCCAAAATTAGAATTGGCCACATAACCAGTACCATAGTAGTTGTCGCCGTTTGAGTTATATTGAACATATGCCTCAGATTCGACATTTAATACTGGCGCATATTCCTGGTTACTCCAAAAGGTAGTTACATTAGCGGATCCAGGATAATTCCAATCCTCACATGCGCCTGTTTTAGGATTATGCCACCAAAGAGTAGCCATCCAATTTTGGATACAATTAAAAGAGCCGCAACCGATATATTGGCTGCCTCTGGTCCAGTTAGTAGAACATGTATTTGACCATCGCAGTTCAACAAGACCGATAAGAGATCCCGTTTGATCGTAAATATCATTTGAAATAACAGTACTGGCATTATCAGCACAGCCAGTCGCTGCTGGATCTGTACCGTTACAACCACCACTCGTTAATCCGTAACCTACACCTGAGCATGTAGCGGCCAAAGCGGTATTCTTCACGAATGAAAATCCTTTCACATTATACGTTGTGAAAGTAAGACCCAAAATCAAGACAAGAACGGGGAGAGCGAATAAAAGGTGTTTCCTCTTTGCGAGGGTTTGCAATAAAGACATAGTATGTCAACTCCTCTGACCTATTTTATTGAGCAGATAGCTCATCTAGTGCGGACAATGCTTCTAGTATATTTCCCTCATGTACAAATTTCAGGAATATGGATGAAGCACTGCCGTATTCCGAAAACAGCACAGAAGCAATACAACGTGATCTCCACATACCACTGAAATCATTTGTAACATTTTCTGTGCGTCTCAACTATATCAGACAAACATACAGGTTGTCAACCACATTGAATCAAAAGAATCAAAATGTATTACGCTACTGATATATTGTGATCCGCTCATAAGTTTCCTTTGCTCGCAAAAAGAGCGAAGGAAACCTGCAAGACTTAGCCAACGAAAAACCCGCCTATCTGTGCGCTAAAGCGGCAACAGGCGGGTTAAATTTTGTGCTGCAAATGCTGCGCTGCAGAAATATGCAACGCAGCGGCGGATATCAGTGTGTGGCAATTAACGTTTCTGCGATGGCTACCAACGCTTCAAACGATGTTGGTGTGCGAACATAAAACACCCCTGTTTTAGCGCAAAAACCTGCGTTATGCCCAGTTTCGTCGATAACAATTAACGCCGGCGCCAGTCCGACTTCATCTGCCAGCAGCGCGCGGAAGATTCTTTGCAATGTAATATTTTTCTGTTTTAAAGATTCCGTATAATGCAGCAAAACAATATCAGGCATGTATTTGATAATACCAATATCAATATCGCGCAGTGTTTCTGCAATATAAACCGTAAAACTTGCGTCGGCAAAACATCTGCCGATTTGCTCGGCCGTCCAATCGTCACCGCCAATGATTAACAGCGTCGTCGCGCCGATTTCTAGTAATGTGTCAGCCATTTTATTACTCCCTTAACACAGCTTGTTCGGCGCAGATATTTTCTGCGCCTATGTATATATGCCATCAGGAGTCATTCATAAGCCGTTTTTATCCATAAAAACCCAAAACTCATCTGTTTAAGCAAGCAATGGATGTTTATTGCTGCGTTCCGGCATATATATATACAGAAACTTAGAAACTTAGAAAGGCTGCAGATTATTTTGCAGAAGCGCTGCTTAATTGCCTGATGTAGTGTATGCGCCGGCAGTTATGGCGCAATCTCTGTTTTTAACTGGAGATCATAACATATAAAACCGTTTTTGCAGTACATTTATGTAAGTAAGACTGACTCGCAACTCGGTTTAGCGGAAGGGCAGTATATATGGAAAATGCGCGCACTTTATCACAAAGCCTCGATAGTCATTCTTCATTGATTGAGCGCATGAACGCTTTAGCGCAGCTTGCGCAAAATGGTCAAATAAAAACGGCGGCGTATTTCCAACGGCGTGGTGTCACCGATTCAGATATTGTCGCGGATCTCAGTTCCGATACTTGGCTGATTATGACGGCGTGTATTACCGAAGGCAAATATACCGACCATGGAAAAGATCCAATGGCGTTTGTGTATGGAATAGCGGCAAATGTGCTTCGTCACTATGTCAACCGAGATCGTCGCTTGCTTGGTCAAGTTCTAACGCTGGATACAGAGATGGAAACAAATTGGCTGCAAGAAGATGACTGGATTACTGATTTGGAGGAAACTATCGATAGTGATTACCGATATGAGGAAATGCTGGCGCGTTTGGCCAGCTCGGGAGATCGTTCCATTGCCGCGTTGTGCTGGAAAAATCTTAGCGCGCCGCAAATTGCAGAGGAACTTCAACTCAATATTAAAACAGTACGGGCGGGTTTAAAACGCATTGCGGAAGAGGTCCGCGCATTGCGAAACCGGTAAAAATGCTCGCCGCAAAGCGACGCAAGGCGTAGAAGGTATCTGCGCCATAGTCTCTTGCTGCTGGCGCAATATAAAATTTTGAAGGTGATGTGTACAGAAAGGATCAATTGTAACATGGAACTGACGATGAAGCTTGCAGAGCGTTTAAGTGAACGCGCTAAATTGATTGCAACCACATGTGAGTGCGACATGGATGAACTGATACATTCTTTAGACAAATTAAACCGATTAGGAAAACTACTGCATTCGGCGCGACAATATCTGGAACAGAATCATTCCGTCGCCAAAGCAGTGAATATTGATGAAGAAACGCTGTGGCTTTGGGAAAATGGCTTGGCGCTTCCCCGCGAATTACGGAATGGGGCAATAATGGATTTAACATGGTTTTATTTGCATAATATACATAAAGAAAGCAAAAACACGAATATCTTTTATTTAGATATGGCGATATCTGCGCTGCAAAACGCGCTGAATGACATATAGAATTACTCGGCGGCATGGTGCGCATAGGTTGTGTCGACGGCGCCAATTACGACAGGATTGTTATGCGCGTCACGCAGCACTTCAACCTTGGTTTGGTATATTTGAGATAATTGTTCTGAAGTAACCAATTCATCAGTTGTGCCGATGCGCACAGCGCCATGCGCAACAAACAAAACGCGATCAATATATGGCGCTATTGGGTTAAGATCGTGCGCAACCATAAGGATTGCCGTGTTTGTCATATGGCTGATATCGTGCAATAAAGTACTGACACTGTGCTGACTTTGCAGATCCAATCCTTCGAGGGGTTCATCCAGCAGCAATAATTGTGGTTTGCGAACCAGCGCATGCGCAATATATAATCGTTGCTGCTCCCCTCCGGACATTTCGCCGATATTTTTATACTGCAAGTGTCTTGCGTCCACTATATCCAGCGCCGCGCTTATCGCTGTTTCCCGCTGGCTTTTGGTTTTTCCAAAAATTGCGCCGAATGCCGGCGCCGGAATACCCCAATGATGCCCATCATATCCTAGCCCCACAAAATCACGCGCGCGAATGTGAATATCCGGATCGATAGCTCTTCTTTGCGGCGTATACCCAATGGCGAAATTGCCTTTGCGCGGCGGCTCACCCAATACCTGAATATCGCCTTCAGATATGCGCAGCAACCCCAAAATACTATGCAGCATGGTCGATTTTCCGGCGCCGTTCGGCCCCAAAATTGCAATAAACTCACCGCGCTGAATAGCAAAATCGGCGTTGCGCCAGATAAACTTGCTCTGCCTCGCCACGCCAGCGTTGCGAAATACAACAACTGAATCGTTGGATGTTTGTTTGTTTTGCTGAAGCTGCAGTTTCTCTTCAGCAACATATGTGTTAGATTCCATGATAAACAACCGTTATTGAGATAAAGTATCAATTACTTTTTATTATAGCATATTTTTTCACATAAAATAAGATCTCCGGAACATATTCTTCCGGCAACTGCAGCGCAACTGGCGCCGTTTATGCAAATAAACCAGCGTTACGCGCCTTTTTGCGCTCGCTTTTGTATCAATTACAGAAATAGCCCGTAAAGCCGCCATCCCTTTTGGGCAAGCGGCTGAAAGGGACGGCGTTCTTGTGGCGCTGTGGCGCGTCGCCAGGGCAACGAGAACCAAAAATCCGCTCGAGCTTCTGCCTCTGCGGAGTGTTAATAAGGAAATCAGATATGATGGTGTTATTTTATCTTGCCGTAATTACACTCAGTTCAGCGCTTATTCATTTCGGATTAGTTGCGGCGCGGAAACTCATAATTGCCGCGCAGCTTAGCGAGATCGCGGAGGCCGGAGATTTTCTTGAAGCAACCACGCTTGCCGAGCAAAACGCCACAAAAGATTTGCTGACTCGTGAATGGCGCGTTGCGGCGCGTATTGCCACACCACTATGCGCCGTTTTAGCGCTGGCGCGCATAGCCGGGGCCGCACATCTGGAAAATCTGCAATTAATTTTGCTGACGGCAGAGTTAAGTCTTATTACAGCCTCTATCGTACTCAGCGGGGTTATCGACGGAGCCTCTCACTTTGTTTTTAAAGAAACGCTTTTGGCTGCGCCGCTGTTTCTGCTGGTGGTATCTTTGCTGGCAAACACCCGTTTTATCATGCAAATGCTGCTGGGGGCGCTCATTGGCGCAACAGTATTTTATGGGCTGTATATCATTGGCCGACTGTTGTATGGCTTTGAGGCGCTGGCTTTTGGTGATGTGGAATTGGCAATATTTTTTGGCGCAATATTTGGCTTAGAGTCGATGCAAATTTTTATGACAGGCGTCACTATAATGGCGGTGTTTGTTGGAATATTTTATCTACTGAAAAAACTTACCGCACATTCCTATGCGCCTATGGGGGTTTTTCTTGCTTCAGGCGCTTTATTGTTTATGGTGTTTGCTCCTCCGCAATGGATTTAACAGCAGTCTATATAGGCTTAACCCAAAGCGGCTTTTTGGGACTTTTCTATAAAAAACGCGCGCTGCCGGCGTCAATGCGGCGATGCGTTTTGCAAAAGATATGATTATGTTATAATACAGCATATCTTTTAAATAGGCGTCGCTGTTATGTCGGATTCATCATCAATAAAAATTATTGCTACAGCAGATAATCATCTTTCTCCCGTTTTACCACGCATGTCTGCCTTGCGCGCACAACGGCGGCGAAAATATCTTAGAGACGCCTTCGCGCGCATTGTTTCCGCCGCTATTACCGATCGCTGTGATATGTTTATTCAAGCGGGAGATTTATTTGACGATCAATCACCTTCTAATGAAGATCGCGCGTTCGCCGCGGAACAGTTTCACCGCTTGCGCCGCGCAGATATTCCTGTATTTACCGTCAGCGGCAACCACGATATGCCGCGGCAATCTACCGAACATGGTTATTTGGCTCCGTTGGAAGTATATCAACAAGCCGGCTTAATCCATCATTTTGCGGCAACCACTCTGGTTCAGCCCGTTTTGACAGAAACAAACAAGGGAAGTGTGGCAGTCGGAGGATTATCTTATCATTCGGCGCTGCGCTATATTCGTGATCCTTTAGCTGCGGCGGCTTGGGAAGACCCGAATGATCTATTAGGTAAAGCGCGGTTTCGTATATTGGTGGTCCATGCGGAAATTGAATCGGCGTTTACTACAGAAGAATCAGCGCAGGTTATTCGCAAAACTTCAATCGAAGCGCTGCCCAACATCAATGTTCTTGTTACCGGCCATATTCACCGGTTTCGCTGCGAAAAAATTGGCGGCGTCACCTGTGTTGTTACCGGCCCATCCGAGCGGATAGACGCCGGAGATATTCCTGCGGAAGCTGGTTATGCCATTATTCATATTGACGGCAGCTGCGCTGTCACTGCGGAGCATATCCATATGGAGCCGCAGCCGCAGTATAGTGTTGAATTGCCCGCCGCTGAACTTTGGGAGCATAACGCCGACGACCCGGCGCAAGCAGTAATAGATCGGCTGGAAAAATTTTGTGGCGCAGAAACAATGCTGAAAGCGCGAATATATGGGTATATAACTCCGGAACAATATCGAGCATTGAATACCCAAAAGATTATTCGCTGGGGCAGCGCGCGCTGCTTTACTTTCCAGTTGCAGTTAGACGCTCTGCGTATTGCGCATGAAAAAGCACATATGCCCCGAACTTTAGGCCGCGCCGAGCGAACCGAGCCGATTCGCGTGATAGAACAATTATTTGAAGACCGAATTGCTAAAACCGGCGCCGACGCGCGCGAACGCGAAATATGGGAAGCCGCGCGCGACGACATTATAAAACGTATGCGCTCATCATCATAAATGCGGAAAAACGTTGCTTTATAGTTTTGAACGAAACGCTTTGCGGTCCTCGGCAGACTTTATTGCGCTGTTTTCCCCCCATTCAAGTTCCTGTTTTAATGTAACTCGCTTTTCGTCCGGCACATTCTGGTTTAGTAGCACCGCCGGGCCAACAAACGTATTTCTGCCAATAATGATACCCGGCATTAATGAGGCGTTAATGCCAATTCGTGTGCCCGAACCGATAATCTGTCCAAGTTTTACTCTGCCAGTCGCTATGCGCTCGCCTTTAACCACTGCCTTAATAACGCCTTCATCCAGCCGCAGATTTCCGGTTACTGTTCCCGAACCGAAACTAACGTTATCATCAATAACGGAATCTCCAACATAATTGGTGTGAAACCAAACATTTTCACCAATCCAACTGCGCGCCACTTCTGTGCCATATCCAATAACCGACTGCGCGCCAATCATTGAGCTGCGCGCCAGCGCTCCATTGCCGATAATTGCGCCTGCTCCGATATACGCTGGGCCAAGCACGCCGGATCCCGGAAACATTCTTACTCCCGGCTCGATAATAACATTCCCTTGAATGGTAACATTATTGCTAATTTGCGCTTGCGGGCTGATATGCTGCCCCGATATCCGACCCAGCAGCAGTTCCATAATATCCAGCATATGCCAAGGGTATTTCAACGACGCTGACGGCTCAGTGTGTGGAATAACCAGCGCGCGCTTCTCTTGCATTACTATTGCCAGCGCCCGTTCATAATGATCTCCCAGCGCTCCGCCTTCAGTTTGCGCCATTGCCGTTTTCAGGTCTGCCGCAGACGCGAACCAGTGCGCCACAAGTGTTACCCAATGAGAAGGTTCATTGCCTGCGCCGGGTTTTTCTACAATGCCGCTTACACGAAACGGCGCCGCAGTGTTTGCCGGAGGATCTTCCTCAGAAAGAAAATAGCCGCCGGGAAAATATTCACTCATATGCGTTCCGGTCAGCAATAGCTCTGCCTGTATGTTTCCGGCTTTGGCCAGCAAATGAGTGTGAAATCCTTCACGAAATAGATCGTGCGCTTGCGTAATATATACTGCTTCAGTGTCATCAATCAATTTCAGCGCTCTTTTTACAGCGTCTCCCATCCCTAACTGCTCATCCTGAATGGTATAGGAAATTGCTATGTGTGGTTGCAGCGCCAGTAATTCAGCTTGCGTGGCGGCAGTGTTCTGGGGATTTGTAACAACCACGCATGCGGTTATGCCGGCTTCAATAAGTTGACGCATGTGTTTTTGCAGCAAAGAAACACCCATAAATTTTTGCAAGGATTTATCGCCAAGCGGTTTCAGCCGAGAGCTTTCACCACCGGCTAAGATAACGGCTACAGTCATAGTTTTTTATCTGCTCCTTTATATTTGCGATCTAATAGTATTTTTTCTTGCGCGTATCTTTACTATAGACCTGAACCGTAAAAAGGAATACGGGAATGTGGGGACACCCCCACACCCTGTTAGAGGGCATGCTGCCCTCTGCTGCTGTATGTTTCGCTCAGGTCTCTAGTAGGACTTACGCTATATCAAGGATTTGCCCCTAATGCGGATATAAAAAAAGCTATTTTGTGACGCGGTTAATAGCGCGCTCTTCTCTTGCTATGATACGATCTTCATATGCGATATGAGAATAGCGCCTAAAATGTATGGCTACACACATTGCGCGACAACAGCGAATAATTAT
>JAKAOI010000057.1 GCA_021812265.1 Chloroflexota bacterium
AGCAGCAGCTCTTCTACCACTGATTCCGGCAGCAGCAGCGGCAGTTCTACTACTGACTCCAGCAGCAGCAGCGGCAGTTCCACTACTGACTCCGGCAGCAGCAGCGGCAGTTCCACTACTGACTCCGGCAGCAGCAGCGGCTCTTCCACTACTGACTCCGGCAGCAGCAGCGGCTCTTCTACCACCGATTCCGGCAGCAGCAGCGGCTCTTCCACTACTGACTCCGGCAGCAGCAGCGGCTCTTCTACCACCGATTCCGGCAGCAACAGCGGCTCTTCCGCTTCCGATCATGGTAACAGCGGCAGTTCTACCACCGATTCCGGCAGCAGCAGCGGCTCTTCCGCTTCCGATCATGGTAACAGCGGCAGTTCTACCACCGATTCCGGCAGCAACAGCGGCAGTTCTACTACCGATTCCGGTAGCAACAGTGGCAGTTCTACTACCGATTCCGGCAGCAACAGCGGCAGTTCTACCACTGATTCCGGCAGCAATAGTGGCTCTACTACTATTACTATTACGACTACTGGCTCCGGCAGCAGCAGCGGTTCTTCTACTCCAAGTTCGGGCACTTCCGGCAGCAGTGGCTCTTCTACTTCAAGTTCGGGAAGTTCCGGCAGCAGTTCAAGCAGTTCCAGTAACAGCGGCGCTTCTATTTTGAGCATATCGGTACAAAAAAATGTAAGCGCGATTCACGAAATATTAAAGCGGTTAGGGCTGCAAAGTGAAACCAGCGGAATAACCGGGATTACCGGCGCTACTATCACCATTACGAACACATCCAACATAACGATACAAATTACATTAGAGAATGGGACCAATACATCAAAAACATATCTTGTCAAAAAAGATAAAGATATACGAGAAGGTTGAAATTCCACAAAAATAACGGTTTCCGTTGGGAATATCCAATTTTTTGCTGGATGTATCAATTTCCTCTTACCCTGTGTCAAATCTGTGACATTTGTATCTTACTAAGCGTTAAGATATATATGCAATATGTAATAATGTGTTGCTATTGCATGGCCAACGATGGATCATAAATAAGTTTAAGATCCATCGTTTTCTATTTTGTAATATGGATATCATACTATGTCTCTAAAATCATTCGTATACACACCGCCGGAATTATCGGCAGAAAATCGAAACCACGGCAGAAATGTTCTGTATGTCAATGGGTTTCTTATGTTGTTCGGATATTTTACAATTATTAGTGTTACCGCGCTGCATTTTACTCACGATATTCGCCTGACGGCAACAGCTGTAGGCGTTGCGTTGGCAATCCGGCAGTTTATACAGCAAGGATTAGATCTTTTTGGCGGCGTATTTGGTGAACGTTTTGGGTATAGAATCTCGATTACGCTGGGATGTTTTATTCGCGCGCTTGGCTTTATCGGATTCAGTGTTGCCCGCTCATTTCCAGAATTGCTGTTTGCTGCATTAACCGCAGGTTTTGGCGGAATGTTTTTTGACGCAACCGGAAGCGGCGCAATGGCCGCCGTTGTAAAACCGGAAGAGCGTTCGCGGGTTTTCTCCATTTCCGCAACCATCAATAATATAGGAGCGGCGCTAGGTCCACTGGTTGGTATATATGCATATGCGTTTTGGGGATATAGGCCGGTGGGGTTGCTTGCCGCATTAGTTTTTGTTGTCATCGGGTTAGAAACCTATTTCTTTCTGCCCAATCATATCGAGAGGTATGCTGCGTCACAAAAAATGCCGGCGCCTTCGCTGAGCAGAAGTTTGCGCGCGGCAATAAACAACCGGGAATATATCATTACCATAGCTGCGTTAATGGGATTTTGGAGTATTTTATCCCAAATTTCCTTGACGGTTCCGCTTATTGCAAATAAAATTGGCGGCGCTTCGGGTGTCGCCATCATCTTAGGAATTAATGCTTTTTTAGCAATTCCGCTGCAATATCCGCTGGTGCGTATTGCTGAACGATATATGGACCTAATGAAGATATTAGGTTTTAGCGCAATCATATGTGTTGCCGGCATGGTGTTAGTGTATACAGCAGCCACAATGCCGCTGGAAATTACAGGCATTGTTTTAGCAACCATCGGAAGTTTGGCGGTAACCCCCATAACGGCAGCCATTTCCGCTAAAGTGGCCCCACCGCGAGCGCTGGCAGTATTTTATGGCATTTCAGCTATCGGTGTGGGCGCGGGAGGAGCATTGGGCATGTTTATTGGCGGACGATTATATGATTTGCAGATATCGTTGCACAGCCAATGGTTTTTAGGGGTTTTTACGGCAATAGTCGGCGCCGCCGTTTCGTGGGCGTTTCTGCAAACTAAAACACCCGGTATTTGTGCGCTGCCTGCTTCGCGCAAAGGGCTTGCGGCTATGATGAAAGATCAATCTGGGATAGTTCATCCTTAATTTCAGCGCTGCTTAAAAAGCTATTGACTATTTCTGCCGCCGTTTCCACCAAATTTGGATCGGCGGCGTCCAGCCAGTGAATAGCAGAATCTCGGCGAAACCAAGTAAGTTGTCTGCGTATAAAATCGTGGGTGGCAAATTTCATCAGTTGAACTGCATCAGCCAACGTCCGTTCTCCACGCAAATATTCCCCCATTTGCCGGTATCCCAATGAAGACATTGACGGTAAACTCCAATCATAGCCTTTTTGCAGCAGTTGGGCTGTTTCTTCCACCAAACCCAGTTGCATCATACCATCGATCCTTGTGTCGGCGCGGGTATACAGCATAGCGCGATCGGTATTTAGGCCCAGCTTCAGGCAGATAAATTCATCCTGCCCCATTTTACGCTGCGCCGACAGCGGCTGTCCTGAAGTCTGGACAATTTCCAACGCGCGAATTACCCGGCGGATATTTGCGGCGGGAATATTTACCGCCGCATCGGGATCGAGCTGCCGCAGTATTTCGCGCAGCGCTTCGGCGCCGTGTGTTTTCGCCAATTCCTCCCATTTCTGCCGCTGCTCATAATCCGGCGGAGCCGCCGGAATTTGCAGCCCATCAGCTATTGACTGAACATACAAGCCTGTGCCGCCCGCCAGCAAAGGAACTTTATGAGCGGCTGCTATTCCATATATTGCCTGTTTAGCCGCATGTTGAAAATCGTGCAGTGTAAATCGTTCATCGGGGTTCACAATATCAATGAGATGATGCTTGGCTTGCTTTTGCTCTTCATCGGTTGGTTTGGCAGAGCCGATATCCATGTGGCGATAAATTTGCCGCGAATCAGCGTTTACAATTTCTCCACGCAATCGCTGCGCCAGCGCAATGGCTAACGCAGTTTTGCCACACGCCGTCGGCCCGACTATAACAATCAGCGGCTGTTTTTGAGCGTTCATGAAGCGCTTCCGTTAGGCAAATGAGGTTCGCGGCGCGGCGTTGCCTGAATGGTGCGTTCTCTTTCATAGATAACCATGCCGGGACCGGAGTTTTTCATGCGGCGCACATAGCGCTGCTGCGTATAGTCCACCGGAATATATGGCGCGCCGCGCGATTGACTGAACCACGCGGCCAGCGACGCGGCATACTGAATAGTTTCGCCATCCGGCTCTTTTCCGGCGCTTTTTATGATAACATGCGCGCCCGGAACTCCGCGCGCATGCAGCCATATATCGGATCCGGAGCCAATTTCAAATGTAACATATTCGTTTTGCGCGCTGTTTTTTCCGACATAAATCGCAAACCCTCCGGAGCTTTTCACTTGGAGAATATTCATGCTTTTCTTTTGGTTTTTTTTAGGGTTCTGCGATTTTTTTCCTGAAGATTTTTTTCTGGCTTTATCTGCCAACAATTTAGTTTTGCCATTTTGTAAATTATAGCCTTGGCGGGCCGCTACAATCATTTCTTTCACTTGATAGATATCATCTAACGATTCTGCAAGTTCCAGATCAGTTTGCAACTGCGAAATATATTCTAATTCCGCTTGCGTATCGGCAATCTGCTGCGGCAGCAACGCCGCGCCGCGCCGCATTTTATGATATTTGGCAAATCGGCGTTCGGCGTTTTCCACTGCGCTGTATTGCGGATCCAATTGTATTGTAATAGCGGCATTGCCACCGCCGAAATCGGGAACGATAAAACTGCGCGCGTGTTCGGGAATTTCATTGGCAAAAGACAGCAGCATATCGCCTTCAAGACGCAAGGTGTCTGCTGCAGCATAGGAAAGCTGCTCCTCCTGCAAAGCGCCAAGTTTTCGCTTCAGGCGATCTACAGCGGTGTGCAGTGTTTTTCGCAGCGGCGCGCGAGCCGAATCGAGCGCGCTATGCCATTCTTTAGCGCCGAAATATTCCGCTATCAGTTCATTAGCGGAATGTAAAGGCTGCGTGGCGCCATGAAGCGATGTATATTCCGGAAATATGGCGGCGTCTGTTAAAATATGCCGCTCATTATAAGATCCCGCCATATTCCATGCGCGCTGCCGCGTTTTTTCAGCCATACGCCGAATCTCCATAGCAATAGCGCGGCATATATCCGGCGCTTCCGGCGCTGATAATGCAATATTTTGGCCGGTGTCTCCAACGGATTGAAAGACTATTCCTTTTGCCAAATCGGGGCTGACACCGGCATAGATTGCCGTAACTATTTTAGCGGCGCTCATTGGCTCTGTAGAAGAAACCGTGGCGGCGTATGCGAGAATATCTTCTGCGCGCGCCTGCTCAGGATAGTATTTAGGGTGTACTTCGCCGCCTGCAGTAAATGTTTGCGGCGGCGGCGATATATATTCTTTATTGGGTTGAATTGCGCGATAGTGATTTACTTCAAGGGACACTTGGCGCAACGCCCCCAATATCATATTTTGACTGTTTATAAGAATTGCGTTGGAAGCTTGCCCCATAATCTCGGCAATAAGGATGGTTTCATCTTCACCGGAGCGCATTGTATGTATTGCAACAATTCTTTCCCATTCCGGCTGATTCACGCTTGTTATGCGCGCGCCTTCCAGATATTTGCGCAGCAGCATAACAAATGCGCTGGGGTCCGGTAAAATTTTAGCCGGTTTAGCTCGCGAAGCCGCAATGCGCGCAAAGCGCGAGTGCGCCGATATCGTCAGCCACGATGTTTTGCGCTGCGCAAATATCTGCAACGCAATAGAGTCTGGAGTAGGCGCAATAACCGACTCAATATGCGCGCCAACAAACGCAGACTGCATCTCTGAAACAACCGCAGTAATTGCGGCGGCGTCTATTTTCATCGAAATACCTGCTGCCCTTATTTATAATCATGACTTTCGTTTCAGCATGGAACATCGGGGATGTACAAGGGGAGCCGCCCCTTGTACGGGGTTCTGAGGTGTCCCCAGACCTCCCTTTGTTTCAGATATGAAACATACGCTTCTCTTTCAAGCGAAAGTCCTAGTAATCTTATGTAATACCTACGCGCATAACCTTGCGGAGCCAATAGCGCAAGGCAGCCTTAATCGCGCCCGGAGGCGTTTGCCGCGCGCGAGCTAAAGAGATGGCGGCGCTTTACAAGCTTTCTTAATAATTGTCGCACTATTTTTGCTTCTGCTGCTGCAGATCAATAACGGCGGCGGCGCATTCATCAGCGGAAGCGCCCAAATATCTGCCGCGATAGCGGTTACGCAGAATGGGATTATTGGGAATCAGCGAGCCAAACACATATACAGTGGAAAGCATCTGCAGATTTTTCTGCGCGTCGCTTAAAAACTTTGCAGTCTGGCGGAATCTTGGCGCCGCCGACACCGATAATAGTATATAATCCGGCTGCAAAATATGCGCTTTTTCCAGCAGCATTGGCAAATGCGCTTTTTCCCCTAAATATACAACCCGAAACCTCGCGCGCCGCAACAACAGCGCCAGTGTCAGCGCTTCGATATCATGCGGCTCTGATGGGCCACAAGCAATTACCGCCAAGGGACTGTCACTATGTTCGGTAATCATATCAAAATAGCGAAACAGCCGGCTGCGTATATTCATTACCGCAAACTGCGCTTCGGGCAGATAATGTGAATCGCGCCGCCATTTATCCGTAATTTCACGAACCGCAGGTAAAATAAATTTTGCGCACACCGACTCTAACTGCGAAAAACGGGAAAACGCAACATCAAATAACTCGCTGATTGCGTTTGTGTCAAATCTGGCGCAATCTTCCAAAAATTGCGCTTTCAACGTTTGATAATCTTGCCCTACCGAAGCAGACACTGCCGTATCCGTTATATTCCACATCACTCCGCTTTGCCGCATTAATTCATCCGATTCCGCTGATTTTTCTTGCAATAGATCCGGGGCTGCGTCCGTGTGGCGCATAGGTTCCCAAACTCCTTTCGGCGCATGGATGTTACCGGCCGTGCGGCTTTTCAGCAACGCATTGCGAATGCGCAGCGCTGTTAAATTTGGGTCGGCTCCCTGAATAAGCTGCTGTCGCATCCATGTAAACGCTATAAGATCTTTTTCCGAATAACGCATCAGTCCTTGCCGTTCGGCCTGCGGCCGCACATTAATCAGTTGATCCCACGACCACAACGTGGCAGAACGCACCCCAATGATTTTCACCAATGATTCAACATCATATTGCGGGGTATCGCCGTAATTTTCAAATATTGGCATATCCGATGGTATATTTACCGGCCGGCTGTTCTGTCCGATTTTTCGGGTAAAATTTGTATAGGTTGAATATTGAAACGGACTTGGCCCTTGCGCCGCATCCGATGGTCTGTCTGTCATAGGATTAAACTACCTTCGCTCTATTGAAATCGTATTGAAAACCGACGCTCAAACATACTCATGTTCAGGCTGATTTTCCCTTCCGGAAAACCACGCGCATGTTTATTGAAAAACCTTATCATGTATAATACTACATTTCTCTGCGTCTACTCGGCGGCTTTACGCTGAATAAGCGTTTGAAACCCGCCTAACCCGGAGGGATCTAAAAGCGTTTTAACAGCCGATCGCAAGCTTGAACTACGGAAATAAGCTATTTGGCCGGCGTCGGTATGGCGTTCAGTTTCTGCTTGAGGAAATTGTGTATGAATAACATTTTGCATATCCCCAATTATTCCCAGTTCGCTTAAAAAATCACGCTGCGTTGTTAACCGTATATGCTGCAATCCATATTTTTTGCCGATATCACTCAACGCCGTAAAATTAACATGGGCGGTAATATCTGTTTCTCCCGTCCGTTCCAGTGGATTTTCATGAGTGGTATGGTCTGTATAACATAAAAGCGTGCCGCGCTTACGATCCGGCGTGTACAGCGCTTCGGCGGTGGCGCCATAATCTATTGTCAGCGCATATCCATTGGTTTTCAGCGCGGCGGCAACCTCAGCCAGCCATTCTTCAATCTGCAAATGAACCTCACAGCGCCATGCTTCCGGCGCCGGCAATACATCTAAATGATAGCGATGAATATATTCTTCCAAACGCGCGTCCGAAAGCGGCCCCAAAACTTCACGCAAAAACGGCTCTTCCGTTATTGCGGCAACATACACTTCCATAAACCGTTGTTCACGCCGCTCTAAAATATGCGCCGGAAACGCATCCGGCAGCTCATTGCTTACAATGCAATGATAGGTATTTTTTTGCAGCGGCTGCATTGTTTGCGGCTCATGGATATCTCGTATTTCGTAACGCAGCGCCTGAA
Source organism: Chloroflexota bacterium (assembly GCA_021812265.1). Classification (GTDB taxonomy): domain Bacteria; phylum Chloroflexota; class Ktedonobacteria; order Ktedonobacterales; family JACDGC01; genus JAJYBV01. Next base: position 7,581 of record JAKAOI010000057.1, read on the forward strand.
AAAACGGCGCATCATTCTCCGAAACCCAATCTAAAACTTCGCGGCGCAGCAAGCCACGGCCGGCGCCATCCTCCATCACCATAAACACAGCAGGAAAATCAAACTCTGCCCAAACGGATCGCAGCCAGCGGGCAATAGCGCCGCCAAACAACGGGCTTACATCTGCGCTGGTAAAAAAATCACCTGTCCACCCTGTCCGTTGAACTCCGGGTTGCGTATAATATCCCCAATCCGGCTCATACAGCGCGGCGCGCATATAATCCGCAAAAGTAATTACACCATGTTCACGGATTGCCTCCGCCAGCGCCTTACCTAATTCTGTTTGTTTTTGTTTATGCATGACTTACATATCCTTACCGCTACACAATACACAGTTTTTATGCTATTATACAAGTTAGGGCTTCCAGCTTTCAGCGCAGTAGCGCACAACAGAAACCACGCAATTGCCGGCTGATTCTTATATTAAATTATTGTTCAACAATCCTGCCCAACTGCGGCGCAGCCGATATCTCCAGCTACAAGCTGGCAAGCTTGGCAAAATAGCTCCTAATGCGCAGAACACAGAAAGCCGCATAATATTTAACTCAGCCGGAGAACTCATACCTATGATTGCGCGAAACGATATGGAAGTTCCATGTAGTATTCTGCTGATAGAAAATGACTCAGGCTGCCGAAAGCTGGCAGAGAATATCTTATCACATTTAGGCTGCCGGTGCATTGCTGCGCAAAATGGCGCAGAAGCGCTGCGCTTTGCGCAAGCATATCATATAGATTTAGTCATCACCGATATTGTCTTGCCCGATTGTGATGGTTTACAGCTCGCTCAAAGTATCAGATCATTCAAGAAATATGCGGCGCTTCCGCTCATCATGGTAACTGGCCTTAGCGACGCAGCGGCCAGATTGAAGGCTGTTGGGCTTGACGGCACGGCAGCCATACAGAAGCCATACCGGGTTGCGCAATTTAAAAAAGTTGTTATGGAAACATTAGAACAATCGGCGATTTTCGAAGGAGGATTACTCTAATGCTTATAACAGTAAAATATTTTGCTTCGCTGCGCGAAACATTAACTATTGAGCGCGAACTGTTGGAATTATCCGGAGAACAATCAATCCGCAGCGTGCGCAGCGCTATTTTAGCCAAACACCCGCAATTATCGGACATTTTAGATACTTGCAAAACAGCCCGCAACAGAAATATTGTATCATTACCGGATGAAGCTGTTGCTGACGGCGATGAAATTGTTTTATTGCCGCCTATGAGCGGCGGCTAACTATTATTGCGCACTATCTGTTAGGGGAATCTCAACCAATGTTTACCGGTATTATTGAAGAAACCGGCGCGGTTGTTCGATTAGCAAAACAAAACGATCGTACATTGCTGACCGTTCATTGTCAAAAAGCGCTGGAACACACACACATCGGCGACAGCATAGCCGTAAACGGTGTTTGCCTTACAGCCATAGCCTTGACCAACAGCGATTTTACAGTAGAATTGCAGCCGGAAACGTTGCGTTGCACTAATTTAGGTGATGTACAGGAAGGCAGCGCAGTTAATTTAGAGCGTCCCATGGCGCCGGATGGCAGATTTGGCGGGCATATGGTGCAGGGGCATGTAGACACTACCGGCGTTATCCGAGAGTTCCGCCAAGATGGCCCGGCAATAGAAGTTATTATAGAAACTCCTCCAGAATTGACCCGCTATATTGCGCCAAAAGGTTTTATCGCTGTAGACGGCGTCAGTTTAACTGTTGTGCAAACAATGCCGCAAAAGCACATGTTTACCCTTACCATCATCACCCACACACAAAATATGGTAACCCTTACACACAAATCTCCCGGAGATCGTGTTAATATTGAAGTAGATATTGTCGCCAAATATGTAGAGTCTCTTTTGGCAAATTATCAAAAAGAC
>JAKAOI010000058.1 GCA_021812265.1 Chloroflexota bacterium
GATCTTAGATCCTTCCGGATTGGCTGCCGCAACCTCGGCAGATTTAATTATTCCCAATACTGAAAAAGACACCATTGCCGAAAAAGTCACCGATTATAATCAGCCGGTTACTTCGCACAAAGCAGACGCAAACACTCCACATAGTGTCCCTATGACAATTCTGCCACATACAGCGTTTCCATCCGCGGAAAATCCCGATATATTGATGGCTCGGCTTATCGGTAAAACCCGCGCGCAAATAAAAGTGCAAGATGGCTGCGATAATCGCTGCACATACTGTATTGTGCCAATGGCGCGAGGTAATTCGCGCAGCCGCTCGATCGAAGATATTATCGCGTTCGTGCGCCGGAAGCAAGAAGCAGGTATACAAGAAATTGTACTGACGGGTGTTCACCTCGGCGATTATCATACCGCTGACGGCGCAGATTTAGGTGATTTATTGCAGGCGCTGCTTCGCGAAACGGCTGTTCCGCGCATTCGTGTTTCCTCTCTGGAGCCAGAGGATTTTCAGATTGCGTGGCTGAAAATTTGGGAAAATCCTCGCATGTGCCGCCATCTGCATTTACCTATGCAAAGCGGCAGCAATACTATCTTGCGCAAGATGGCGCGCAAATATCTGCGCGCAAGATACCGCGACATTATCCAAGCGGCCTATAGCGCCATTCCCGGCTTGGCCGTTACAACCGACATTATTGTCGGCTTTCCCTCTGAAAATGATGAAGATTTTGCGCAAACATATGAGCTGTGCCAAGAATTAGAATTTGCTAAAATTCATGTGTTTCGCTACTCGCCGCGAAACGGCACTGCCGCAGCGCGCATGCGCGGCAAAATCAGCAGTGAAACAATGCGCGACCGATCGGATGCGCTGCTGGCGCTGAACGACACACTTTCCGAACAATTTCGCCGGCGCTTTTTGGGAGCCGAAACCGAGGTTTTATGGGAGGCGCGCCGCCCCGATGGGTGGGAAGGTTTAACTGACAATTACATTCGGGTTTTTTGGGATGAAACCAAAGCAGCCGTTCAAGGAGACATGCGGCACAAAATCACAAAAATGAGACTGGAATCTCTCTACGAAGATGGGATAATTGGGGTATTTTTAGATCCAAATGTGCTACAATATTGACATTGAGAGGTTCTTGAATAACAATAACTGAGGCGCTTATCTATGGGTATTATTATTTCTATCGCAGAATATAAAAAGAAACGCTGTATCGACGCATTAATACAGCATATCGGTCTTCCTCAGTATTGTGATGAATGTGGCGGCGGTGACGAATTTGATGATTTTGCAGAATATACAGATTTTGATGAAAACGATTTATACACATTAAGCGCAGAAGCTTCAGGGCCGGCAATCTCTGCAACATATACCCAACCACGCCCAGCGCAGATTATTCCGTTTCCCGCTAAACCCAAAAAACGCGCGCGCAAATAACTCTGCGCATATAGGCGCAGAACATTCCTTGTTTCTTGTATGCGCGCATATGGGAACTACTTTTAAACGTCTAACCCTCCACACTTGACTATTTTGCCATTTTGATCCACTATGTGAAAGAGATATTTTCTCTTCAGCAAGAGCATTTCAAACACCAGGAGTGTCATCGTGCGAGATATTAACCAAGCAGACTCAAAATTTGCCGCAAACGGCGACTCGTTAAACGGCGGTTCACCGGAAAAACGCCGCGAAGTGCCGCCAGATTTATTTATTAAATGCCCAAAATGCCGTGAAATGCTGCTTTCACGAGACCTCACCCTAAAAGTCTGCCCACGATGCGGCCACCATTTTAGATTAACCGCAAAAGAGCGAATTTCTTCCGTCTTAGATGATCCGGATCGCTTTATTGAATTGGACACAGATATTAAATCATCCGATCCGCTGCAATTTGTCAGCAAATCTCAGGCGTATAGCGCAAAACTGGCCGATATTGAAAAAAGCACCGACCTCACCGATACCATTGTAACCGGAATGGGACATATCGAAGGTATTCCGGTTTCCTTAGCGGTTATGGATTTCCGCTTTATCGGCGGCTCTATGGGGGCGGCAACAGGTGAACGCATTACCCGAACCTTCGAACGCGGCATCCAGCATCAATGCGGCGCCGTTATTTTCACCGCATCCGGCGGCGCCAGAATGCAAGAAAATTTATTTTCTTTATTCCAAATGGCTAAAACAACCGCTGCGCTTACCAAACTTTCTGCCGCTAAACAGCCTTTTATATGCGTGCTGACCGACCCCACAACCGGCGGCGTTACCGCCAGCTTTGCCGCGCTGGGTGATATTATCCTTGCCGAACCCGGCGCATTGGTTGGTTTTGCCGGCCCTTTGGTTATCGAGCAGGCGCTGCACCAAAAGCTGCCGCCCGATACCGACACATCAGAATTTGCGCTGGCGCATGGCATGATAGACGCAGTGGTGGATCGGCGCAGCCTGAGGCCAACATTAGGGCGAATTTTACGGTTATATGGCGGATAATCTCATTCGGTTATTACCGCATTGATGAGTAAGGGGTACATAAATATGACATACGATTTGGATTTTGAAAGGCCGCTCGCCGAACTGGAAAAACGCATTCAGTCTTTGCGAAGCAAGCGGCCAGAAAAAATAAACACCAGCGAAATCGCTTCCTTGGAGCAAGAGTTAAGCGAACGCACCGCCGAGATATACTCCGGCTTAACGCCGTGGCAGCGTGTGTTGGTTGCGCGCCATAAAAATCGCCCTTACACTGCAGACTATATCCGGTTTCTTTTTAACGATTTCTTTGAAATGCGCGGTGATCGCGCCTTCGGTGATGACCACGCCATTCTTACCGGTATTGCTTCGTTTAATGGGCAAACCGTGGTAATTATTGGAAACCAAAAAGGCAGAGATATTAAAGAAAAACAAGAGTGTAACTTTGGATTGGCGCATCCCGAAGGATATCGCAAAGCGCAGCGGGTTATGCAACACGCGGAAAAATTTGGCTTCCCCGTCATTACTTTTGTAGATACCGCCGGCGCATTCCCTGGGCTGGAATCAGAAGAACGCGGCATATCCGAGGCCATTGCCGATAATTTGCTGCTGATGGCTGTTCTGCGCACACCAATTGTCTCCATTGTTATCGGTGAAGGCGGCAGCGGCGGCGCTTTGGGAATCGGCGTAGCAGACCGCACCCTGATGATGGAAAACAGCGTTTACACTGTTGCCGCGCCGGAAGCCGCCGCATCAATTTTGTGGAAAGACAGTTCTTTCGCGCATCAGGCTGCCGAGGCAATGAAAATTACCGCAGATGATCTGTATCATTTAAAACTTATCGACGGCATTGTGCCCGAACCGATCGGCGGCGCCCACAAAGATCCGCGAACGGCGGCAAACTATGTCGGAGAGGCGTTAAAAGAAGAAATGCGCTACGTTCAAGCTATTTCGCTGGATATGCTGCTGGAACAGCGCTACCAAAAGCTGCGCAGCATCGGCGCGCCGGATTCGTTAGCCGCGCTGAAGCGATAGCAATACCGGGTTTTCCGCCGATATTTGCTAACCCTAGATCTACTCTAGATCTGCAAACATACACAGCAGGGGCGGCCTCTTGGTCGTCCCTGTGCGTTTTCTCATGAGAATTTGTCAAAATACCAAAACACCACCACCGAACTTCATCCCCAAAACACACTGCAAAATTATAACTGTCGCTCAATAAACTGCTACGGCGTTGCAGTGACTGTCGGCGATGAGCTTGCGGTAGGTGTGGCCGCCGGCTGAGACGCGGTAATAAATTGCTGACGCAGATTTAAAACATTATTCACATATTGCCAATTGATTATGCCATATTGCGCCATGGTCCCCACACCCTCGTTATACGCGCTGATTAAAATATCACGAAAGGTTGCCCCATCGGTTGCGCCGGGCCATACAGTATCGCCGGTGCAGGTTTGCCCCGATGGCATTCCCGCATTGCAATAAGGAAGGTAGTAATTATACAGCCAGCTTACCATGGAAACCCCCAATTGAATATTGCCGCTCAATGTAAAGGGTGAATAATTTGTGCCGTTTTGCTGATTCAGCCATTGCGTTGTCTGCGGCTGAAGCTGCATAACCCCCACACCACCATCACACGCCTGCACATTCTCTTGCCAGCCGCTTTCCTGCCATGCTATCGCTTCCACCAATACATACTGAATATCATATTGATTTGACGTAGAAACAAGCGCCTGCTGCACCTGATCAAAAGTAGGATTTTGTCCCGGTAGCACTGTATAGCATTTTGGCTGATAGGGCTGACCATTATTACATACCGGAATGGTTGCCTGCGCGGGAACTCGCTGCGCAGAAGGCGTGGGATTCAGCGCGCCAGATGGCACGGTAGAGGTTGGACAAGGTGTTACAGTTTGCGAGGCCAGCGCATTAGCAACATTGAAATGCAGCCCAACAGGTGGCATAAGCGTCAAATTGGGTTTTGGAATGCCCGGAACAGGATGTCCCATTGCAGATGATTGATTTGATAATCCGGATCCCACCGCCCCCCAAATAATTCTGCCACTAAACACTAACGTCAGCAAAATGGCAAGCAGTATCAGCGCGCTTATTGCTGTAACAATAATTGCGGCAATTAAGCCGCGATTTTGTGTTCCGATCGGTTTCGGCGCATACATACAGTTTCTCTGCCTCCATGTTTCTAGTCCCTGTTTATACCAGTTGACTGAAAATTACTATAGACCTAAACCTTAAAAAGGAATACGGGGAATGTGGGGACACCTCTTGCCGTATGCTTCGCTTTTGCTCAGGTCTCCAGTACTTCGAATCATCAATATCCCTGCTTTTTGCGTTGATGGCTGCGCCATCAACGAGAAGAGAGAGCGGAGGCAGCGCCTCCACACCTCTGTTTTTTGATTCCCGGTGATGTTGCATTATTGCTCTGCCGGATCTTTAATGCGCAAAGGCTGAGCCAAAATATCATCACAAGGTATATTGCAATGACGCTGCCCAAGCGCTGCATTAAAGCGCTAGCCTGTTTGCTGAAATAAATCACTTCTAAGAGTATATCATATTTTTATTTCAGATCTTTTACTTCATCCATATAGCGCATGGTTAAAATCATGGAAACCCAAGCTAACACATGCAATATAAGATTGCGCTGCCGCATCGCCAATCCGCTTGCCTTGCGCCGCATACTATTGCTGCGGCAGATCCATCTCATACCCGTGGCAGTCCCGCTGCATACGTAACGAAAATCACTATCCGCATGTGAACAAATTTCATCTCTTGACTTTTACCATAAAATATGGTATGACTATTTTGATGAAATCAGTCAAATAGTCAATATTGCAAATTTTTCTTTGGGAACACTATGGCAGAAAAACAAAATGCAAGCCCGCCGCTGCAGCAGCTTTCAGACGAGCAAAAATTGCGTGAAGAAAAAATCTTAGACGCTGCCACGGCGCTGCTTATCCGCTTTGGGTACCGCAAAACCACAATTGATGATGTGGCGCGCGAAGCTGGCGTTGGCAAAGGAACTATCTATTTGCATTGGAAAGACAAAATCAGTTTGTTCCGCGCCGTAATGATGCGTAACAACGTTTTAGTATACGATAACGTGCGGCAGCGCATTCAAGCCGATCCCAATGGAGGATTATTTCATCGCACAATGATCCACGGAATGGCGGCAGCCCTGGAAAATCCGTTGATGACAATTCTGCTAAAAGGTAATTCAGATCTATACGCAAGTTTAAAAGATGTGTATGATCCACAAACAATGGGCGGACTGATAGCCGCGTCAGATTCATATTTTGAGCAATTGCAGAAAGAAGGACTCATTCGTTCTGATATTCCGCCCGCGATTATCAGCTATATGATCGCGATAATGAAAGTGGGTCTATTTAACACACCCGATATATATGGGCAGAATAATGTTCCAACCATTCAGCAAATTACCGATTCACTCAGTGAAATTATCCAACGTTGGCTGGAACCCGGACAGATTCCACAATCTACATCCCAAGGAAAAACTATCCTTGGAGATTTTTTCAATACCATAATTGAATACGGTAAACAGGAGTCATAGTTTCGATGAACGCTATCATTGATGTTGCAAATATCACTAAAAATTACGGCAGCAGCCGCGGTATAACAAATGTTTCTTTTCAGGTACAAGAGGGAGAAGTTTTCGGCTTCTTGGGGCCAAACGGCGCAGGCAAAACCACTACTATTCGGGTTCTTATGGCGCTGCTGCGCGCAAATTCAGGTACCGCTGCCATTGCAGGGTTAGATTATTGGCAGCAATCTGTAAACATTAAAAAAATTTCCGGCTATCTTCCGGGTGAACTTTCCCTCGACCCCGATCTTACCGGAGGTCAAATTCTGGAATATTTCGGCCACCTGCGCGGCGGAATAGATCAATCATATTTAAAACAGCTTATTGCCAGACTGGAGCTGGATCCATCGAAAAAATTCCGGCAGTATTCCAGCGGCAATAAGCGCAAAGTTGGATTAATTCAGGCCTTTATGCACCGGCCTAAACTGCTGATTCTCGATGAACCCACAAACGGGCTGGATCCATTAAATCAGCAAGAATTTGTGCGCATGGTCCAAGAGGTCCGCGATGATGGTCGAACCGTGTTTCTGTCATCACATATCCTCTCGGAAATAGAGCAAACATGCAGCAGAGCCGGCATCATTCGGGAAGGGAAATTGATCAAAGTTGGGGGCATCAACGAACTGAAAGATATTAAACAACATGAGGTTATTATTACTTTTACAGGACCAGCCCCAATTGCCGCCTTTCAACAATTGCCGGATGTTTCTCAGGCAGAGCCGCTGCAAAATGGAGAAACCGTGCGTCTTACTGTAACCGGTTCCATCGATCAGGTCATTAAAACCGCAGCGCAATATTCCATTCTTTCACTAAAAAGCTCTGAACCCAGTCTTGAAGATGTATTTCTGCGATATTACGAAGGTGATGGGGTGGTTTTACAGGAGGCGCATAATGTTTCTCAATAATATTTATTTAAAAACGCTGCGCAGTTTTCGCGTTGCTATATTTGGCTGGGGCTTAGGCACAGGCCTTATGCTTTATGTAGTGCTGCTGGCAGTGCCATCGGTAATTACAACTGCGGCGGCTAAAGCAGATTTAATTACATTGGCAAAGTCATTTGCGTGGCTGGCCGAGCCGGTAGATGTCGCCACACCCGGCGGTTACACCACATTTAAATATGGTTTTCTAATATTAGTTATGGCGCTGTGGCCGTTACTTACCGGCAGCAGAATTTTGCGCGGTGAGGAGGAACGCGGTTTGATGGACGCGCTGCTTTCCACGCCGCATTCCAGAACCAGCGCCGCGCTGCAAAAAATCGCCGCAATGTGGACGGCGCTGCTAAGCATGGCTGTTCTTATTGGGGTGATTGCTTTTGCCGGCGGACAACAAGCCAACGCCGGAATTAGTTTAGGCAATGCGCTGATGTTTGGTATAAATCTCGCCATCATTTGTGGAATTTTCGGTGGCATATCATTACTGGTTTCGCAGTTTACTCTCGACCAAAGATCTGCTTCGGGAATAACCGGCGGCTTCCTCCTCGTTTTTATTGTGTTGGATATGGCGCATCGCATCAATCCGAACTGGGAATTGGTCAGCCGATTTTCGCCAATTTATTATTATAACCTCAGCAAAGCGCTCATTCCGTCTTATGGCGTTAACTACGGGGCAATAGTTGTTCAGCTCATTTTGTGCGTATTATTGTATACTGCGGCAGTAGCGCTGTTTATACGGCGTGATATTGGACAGACAACGCCGCTTCCCATGTGGCTGCGCAGGCCGCAAAAACAACAAACCATTGAGCAGGCGCTTCCGGCGCAAAACTGGTCACTACAATCGGTCTTTGCCCGCAGCATTGCCAACACCATAAGGCCTGGGCTATGGTGGACACTTGGTATAGCTGGATTTTTTGCGTGGATGGTGGTGGTGGTAAAGCAAACCGAAAACAGTCTTAACGCTCTTTATGCCGGTTCCCCAACACTTGTTACCCTATTGCAGAAAGTTGGCGGATCAAATCCAGCCGTAAGCACAGCGCTGCTCAGCACGTTTTTTGTCTTTTTGCCAATTTTACTGATGACTTTTACAGTTACCCAAGCATCGGCGTGGGCAGCAGATGAAGAAAATGGCAGGCAAGAACTGCTTTTAGCGACGCCCAAAACCAGACTTACAATCTTCTTTGCTCGGTTTGGCGCATTAACCGTGGCGCTGATATTTATCAGCTTGGTAACCTTAGCCGGAATAGCCATAACCGCACAGATAACCGGACTGCAGTTAAATTCAGGAAATCTTACCGCAGCAACGCTTAGCGTTATACCGCAAGGCTTATTCATCGGCGCGCTGGGATATTTATTTTCCGGTTGGTTGAAAACATCCATCGATACAGGGCTGCTCAGTTTTCTGCTTTTACTTTGGTTTTTCATCACATTTGTTGGCCCGGAACTGAATTGGCCGGATGCAACACTGCATTTTTCAGCGCTTTATTACTATGGAACGCCATTAGCCAACGGCTTGCCGGTAGGCAGTTTGTTGGAAATATTGGCTGCGTCGCTGGTTTGCTTTGCTGCGGCGGCATATCGCTACACCCGCAAAGATATTGCGCGATAAAATACACCGCGCGCATATTAAAAACAAACAAGCGTTTCGGCAAGATATTTCCAACACCATACAAGGAGCGGAATCCGCTCTTTGTATGGTCACGCATTATCAACATGGGCAAGCGTCAATTGAAGAAAACACCGGTTCGTTATTGGGTATTTGCAAAACACTTTCAACCAGCAAAAATAAAATTTTTAATAGATCTTCTTCAATAAAGAATCCCGATCCGGAAAAGGCCCTCCTGTTGCAAATACAGCAACCCCTCCACCAACTTTCATATAATACCAGCCATTTGCTCTATGAAAAATACGGACTTCAATATCATCAGATATTTTAATTATTTCAAATTCACCGTTTTGATTTAATTCGATTATTTTTTTGGATGGTGGATCTGCGTCAGAAAGTTGGCTCACTCGAAATCGCTCAAAATCTCCATGAGGGCCATCATTCCCTAATGCCTTAAATGCCATAAAAAATCGCCGCCAAAAACCCATTGATCATTCCTCCATATAGTTTAAAAATGATTTCCATTTAATAATAGCAAAATAAATTAAAAATCACAATAAATATCTTTTATTTTTGGTAATTGCTTAAAATATTGAATTATATAAATATCTATTTTTAAACGGTTAGATTAACGGTAATTTTTATGTGTGTAATCGCCAAACCGCTTCTTTTACCTTGGATACTATCTCTGAACTTGAAAGGGAATACAAGGAAATTTAGATAGCGGCGCCAAACTCTGACAGAAAATAGGCTTTAGCCGCGCAAGCCGCCACCCTTGAGGGTGTGCAGTAAGCGGTATGGCTTTAGCCCTTGCGTATCACACTAACATGTTGTATCATGAAACCGTGAACAAAGAGTCTAGAC
>JAKAOI010000059.1 GCA_021812265.1 Chloroflexota bacterium
CGAATATGCCAGCGCAGTGTCTTTCAGCGATGCCCGCATCATTTTATTTCCGGTGCGTTCTTTAAACGGTGTTTTTGCTTACACCGTATGCCCCTTTGTGCTGGCGCGGCTGGCGCGCGAAGCCAGTTTTGCCGGTGTGATGGACGCAACAGAGCAAAAAGTATTTTCTTCAATAACTATTGAAAAAAATTGCGCGCTGGTTACCTCACAAAGCAGTTTAGTCCTAAAACGCAATAACGATGTAAAAGTTGTGCTGGAAGAATATTCTTTCTCTGCGAAACCAAGCGAGAACGTAACAGCTATTGCGCAATGGCTTGCAAAACACGCACTGCCGGACGCACAGGCATATACCTATTGGCGCGATAAACTCCAAAACAGTTTAATTATTTTAAGCGATGATGATTTTAAAGATTTTGTAACCAACAACACCGAAGTCATTACCCGTGTGGCAATTGATAACGCATCGAAAATCGTAAAAACGGGGGCGCTTTGGGTTCAAGAATCGTTGCCGGCAGATACACTGCTATTCAGTTCAATAACCACACGCGCAACCCGCAGCAGTGATCTGCCAAAAGATGCGGCCGCCGTTTCACAATGGCTGAGCGATCAGATAAAACAGCTTGGGCGCGCCCAAATTGGCGGAGATGAAACAACCGGACAAGGTGTTGTCTCACTCACATGGAGCCAAAATATTGCAAAGGATGAAAAAACCAATGACAAATAATATGAACACCGCTCCTATGGGACGTAAACAAACCTTGGCGCAGCAACGCGCGCAAAGCGCATGGCAAAATATCAACAAAGTAGACGAAATAAAAACCAATGGCGTTAAAGGTAAATATGGCTCCCTTGTGCGCGGCCTGCCGGCGCAAATTCAGCGAGACGGTATGGGGCCAACCTTAGCGTTTTTATACGCCAAAGGGAAAAAAGAAACACACCATGAAAAAGTGGTAGAACATCTCATGTCGTGGCTCAGCGTACAATTTGCCATCCCTGCCGAACAGAAAGATTTAATGACATGGCTGCTGCAACAAGACAGTGAGACCTACCGACAGGTAACAAATGAAGCTCAGGCATATTTGTTTTGGCTGAAACGCTTTGCTGAAGCAAAAGATTGGAAATCTGAAAATGAGTGATACATATCTCATCCCACAAGACACAAAAGAAGCCGGTGAATATCTTGTGTCTACCGGCCAAGCAATAAAAAGCTGCATAAACGCAAGTTTATTGCTGCATAAATACGCGCCGCGTGAAATCATTGAATCGCCGGAAAAAAATACCGAGTGGCTGAAAAATTTTTGCGGCAAATTTGAATTAAAACCGGCAAATGAATACGGCAAATTGGTTGCGGCGCAAAAAAAACGCTGGGATATGCGCAGAAACGACGAAACCAAATACTTTACACTGGTAACCAGATCTCGCCTGTTGGTAGGGTCCGGCGATAAAAACGCTATGGAAATTGGATTAACCCTGCAACATGTAACCGGGCTGCCCTATATTCCCGGCAGCGCGCTAAAAGGTTTGGCGCGTGCAACCGCGCTGATTAAGCTGGCGCAGCGCTTTGCCATAACTATGGAAAAAAAGCCTATAGAGATATTTGAAGAGCTGCTGGTGTGCCCCACCGACGCAACACAAGAACGCGCGCAATTATGGGAAAAGCTGAAAATGAATGATACAGCAACGCAAAAGCTTTCATTAGCAACTATCAGCGAAGACCCAGAAGCAACGCTGTTTCAAACAGTATTTGGCAGCCAGCAGCAGGCCGGCGCGTGCGTGTTCTACGACGCCGCGTTGATAGATTTACCTTATGTTAAAACAGCTCCCGGAACCCAATCTGCCCAAAGGGCTAGAACATTATTTGAAGTGGATGTGCTAACACCGCATTTTCCCAATTACTATCGCTATCCGCAAAATAAACCGCCATCTGACGATCAATCACCAATACCGGTAATGTTTTTAACGGTCGCGGCAGGTGTGCGGTTTGGTTTTACCGTTGCTCCGGCAGGAATCGGCAGAGCCAAAAAATCTACAGTAGAGCAGGCAGAGCAATGGCTGAAAGAGGGCTTAACAAGATACGGCATTGGCGGAAAAACATCGGCAGGCTATGGCGCATTTACCGAAACCGAAGTTTTACACTAAACCATGACTAAAAAAATTACCGGCGGGCAGCAGCTTTTTGCGGCAACCTTGGGCGCCCGCCCCGAAGCTATTACAAATGCGCTGGATATTTTAATGCCCGCTAAGTCATTTCATACCGCGGTGATCATTCATACCTATGCTCAGGAACAAACCATTGCCAAATCTTTAAACTTGCTGCGGCCGATAATGGGACATGATTACCCGACATTGAACGTTGAATGGAGACAGATTGTTACCAAACAGAATACACCGCTGCGCGATATTACAAATGAATCTAGTGCAGAAGCATATTATAAGGGAATAGTTGATATCTTGCAGGAATATAAGGATCGAGACTATACCATCAGTCTGCTGGTTTCCGGCGGACGCAAAGCCATGAGTATCTACGCTGCGTTTGCTGCAGTACAAGTTTTTACACACGCCGATTCTGTTTGGGTAATCCTTTCAAACGATATTCTCCATGAAATAGAAGGACAATTTCATGTTGCGCCGGAATATCAAAAAAAACAGCAGCTGGTACAGCTTCCCGTAGTATATGGCAGCCGCACCGGCGCAGAAAATCATGTCATTGTAGACACACCTGAATTCGGCCTGCTGCATGGCGGCAAACTGCGCAAAGAATTCTTTGACAAACTGACAAAAAGCGAGATGAGCATTATTGACGCTCTGGAACGCGAACCATATATTCCCAACGCACAACTTGCGGAAAAGCTTGTGAAAAGTGTCAGCACCATTGAAAATCAACTGCGCAGCATCTACACGAAAGTAGAATTGGTTACACAGGGAAAAATCTCTCTCGAACATATTGCCAGTCGCAATAAACGTCAATTACTATTGGATATTTTACAAAGACGAAAGGTATAATTTTGCTATGGAAGCGCAAACATCTCTTAATCGCCCAAACATTGTCATCGGCGCGTTGGGCACTACCAATTACAAACAAACAACCTATACATTTGGTGACAACAGTCCATCCTACCCAACACAATTTTTTTTGGCGGCTTTAGCTGCAGTAAAACAAGCGCAACACATACTCGTATTTGCAACCGAGGCGGCGCAAAATAACAACGGCCAGCTATTGGAAGATGAAGCTCAGCGGCTTTGTGGTATAAAACCAACATTTATACGCATCGATGAAGGAAAAGATATGTATGAGCTTTGGGATATCTTTCAGGCTATTGCAAACGCCATACCGCAAAACGCAGAAGTTTTCGCCGATATTACCAATAGCTATCGCTCACTTCCGCTTTTGATGAACAGCGCGTTGGTATACCTCACTCACGTTAAAGGAGTAACTGTTCGCGAAATTGCCTATGGAGCGTTTGAAGCGAAAAGCGCCGACAATATTTCTCCCGTCTTTAATATTACTCCGTTCACCAGCCTTATCGACTGGAGCGCGGCGGTAAAAGTATTCACCACAACCGGCAGCTGCTCAGCAATCTCCGATATGTTGGATACCACATTAGTGTATATTGTAGACAGCAAATACTTTGTTTTAGAAGAAGATGGCTGGGAACGACTGCCTCAAGAAATTGACGAGCATTTTGCAAAGCTTCAAAGTTTGCTGCAGCAATTCAGCGAATTTGCAGATATGATCTATATCATTCGCTTAACCAATATTGCCAAAGACATTGTCGAGGAAATCAAAGCAGTTCGCGAATATCTTATTGCCCCAATTGCCACATTCTTTGATTCCATTCAACAAGAATTTAATCGATTTGCGGCCCCGCCATTTACACTCAGCACAGCGCAAGAACAGCTTGCCAAGCAAATTCGCTTGATGGAATGGCTGACAGATAAAAAACATTATTTCCAGGCAATTACCGTTGCAAGAGAGTGGTTTATTACGTGGGCAATGCTACAACATGGTGGCTTTCAAGAAGATGATTTTCTCAATTTTGAGAAACGAGATGATATCAATGTTCCGGACGTAATAAGAAAACGTCCCTATTCCAACCAGCAAGAAACGATACGAATCTGGAACAGTACCAAAGAACTTCGCAATGAATTGGCGCATTGCGGCTATAGCAAAACGACAAAAAGCGCCGAAGATATCCAGAAAAAAGTTGAAAAAATTGTTCAATTTTTAGCAAAAAAAGGACCGTCTTTGTGAATATACTAAATTTTTCGCATCCGCTTACCGAACAGCAAATAAACCAGATCAGCGCTTGCCTTGGCAGCAGACCAACTCAAATACTAGATGTAAAAACTCACTTCAACGCCGATACGCCTTTTGCGGAACAAACACAAGAGCTATTCACCAAACTAGGTGTCAGCAGTGATTCTTTACAGCAAGATATCTGGCTGGTTGTGCCGCCGGCGCTAAACTATATTGCCGCAATTGTGCTGGCGTATCTGCATGGTCGCATGGGGCATTTTCCGTCTATTATCCGACTGAAACCGGTAAATGAACAGTTTGTAACAACCTATGAATTAGCCGAGATTATGAATTTAGAGGAAGTGAGGCAAACAGCGCGCTCCGAACGCTAACCGTTTGCTAAAACCAATACGACATGGATGAATATCAGCCGATTGCGCACACCAAAAATCATGCCGGTGTGCGACAGCTTTTATCAGAACACACCTATTCTGTTGCGGCTTTAGCGGAACAATTTGCCGAACCATTTGAAGGCGGCGAATTTGCCCGCTTGGCCGGTTTGTTGCATGATATCGGCAAATATAATCCGCAATTTCAGCGCTATTTGCTGGATGCGGAAAATCACTTGCCTGCTCATAGTGTCGATCATAAGGGGGCCGGTTCTGTGCTGGCGCAGCAAATGAACATGGAGCCGCTGGCTTTTCTCGTCGCCGGGCATCATGGTGGAATGCCATCAAAGGCAGATCTAAAAATATGGCTGCAAGAACGCAGAGCCAATCCGGAAGTGTCAGCGGCAATAGTGACGGCGCAGCGCAATATTCCCGAATTGCAAACAAAAACAGCAATAAAGATCCCAGACGGCGTTAAGCAGAACAAACAATCCACAGAACTGTTTTTGCGCATGACATTTTCGGCGCTGGCAGACGCAGATTTTTTAGATACAGAACAACATTTCGCAGACGACAACAGCGCGGCGCGGCAAGAGCCGTATTCGTTAGAGAAATATTGGAACGTGTTTCAGGAAAATCAACAGATGTTTACCGAAACAAAAACCGGGCTGTTGCATGATATACGCAAAACAATTTACACATATTGTGTAGATCGCGCTTCGGATGCTCCCGGATGTTTTCGATTAACAGCGCCAACCGGCAGCGGAAAAACTAGGTCTAGCTTAGCTTTCGCACTGAAGCATGGCTGTTTGCACCATAAAAATCGGATTATCTACGCGCTGCCATATACCAGCATAACCGAACAAACCGCCGATGTTTTCCGTGATATTTTCCGCGATATGCCTAACGCTGTGCTGGAACACCACAGCGCAGCAACATATTGGAAGGAAAAAACGAATTCCGACAGCGAGCCGCAGTGGCTTCGGCTGGCAAGTGAGAATTGGGACGCCGGTATTATTGTAACAACAACGGTGCAATTATTTGAAAGTTTATTTGCGCGAACACCTTCAATGTGCCGAAAACTGCATAATATTGCCGGAAGCGTTATTGTGCTGGATGAAGCGCAACTGCTGCCGTTACAGCTGTTGCAGCCAATTTTACATGTATTAAAACAACTTATTGCGCTCTATCAGGTTACAGTAGTAGTATGCAGCGCAACACAACCGGCGTTCCGCGCGCGTGAAAATTTTGATGGTATTGGCCATATTACCGAAATTATTCCCGATGCGCAAAATTATTTTGCTGCTTTAAAAAGAGTAACCTATCATTGGCCGGAACATAACACATCCATCAGCTGGGAAAATTTGGCAAGCCGAATTATTGCAGAAAAACAATCGCTCACCATTGTCAATACCCGCAAAGATGCGGTTGCCTTAGCGCGAATTATTGGCGAAAACAGAGATGACCTATTTCATCTTTCCACATTCATGTGCGGCGCACATCGCAAAAGCACGCTAAAAACCATAAAAAACCGCCTAGAACAGAATTTACCCTGCCATTTGGTGGCAACACAGGTAATAGAAGCCGGAGTAGATGTAGATTTTGCCGTCGGATTCCGCGCCATGGCGCCGCTGGATAGTATTGTGCAAGCAGCTGGACGGGTAAATAGAGAGGGAAAACTGCCATTTGGAAATATGCATATCTTTCTGCCCGAGGAACATACACTGCCAACCGGCGTTTATAAAATCGGCGCCGATATTACCGCCGCACTGCATACATCATTTGATATGTACCATCCCGATACCTATGAACACTATTTTGCAGAACTATATCGGCACATAGATATAGATCAGCCTAAAATACGACAATTGCAGGAAAGCTTTGACTTTCCCGCAGTTGCAGAGCGTTTTAGCATGATTCCCAAAGACGCTTTCCCCGTATTGGTGATTGATTCTGCCGCAGGAAACACCAAATTTGCAGAAGCAGCATTGGCAGAATTACAGCATAATCAGTATGCCGCGCGAAAAATTCTGCGAAAGTTGCAGCCCTATTTGGTCAATTTGCACTTCTTTGATATCAAAACTGCCGTGGAACGCAGCTCTGTCGCCGAAATTATCCCTGGGTTGTGGCGGTGGTTAGGTGTATACCACCCGCTATTTGGTGTCGACCTAGACAGCTTTTTAAATCCCGAATTGGGAATTTTTTAATAACGAAAGGATACATTGTGAAAAATTTGGTTTATGATCCGGTTTCAGTAAAAGTATGGGGCAATTTTGCTTGTTTTACCAGACCTGAAATGAAAGTGGAGCGCGTCAGTTATGATTGTATGACTCCTTCCGCCGCGCGTGGCATTCTGGAAGCAATTTTTTGGAAACCAGAATTTCATTGGGTCATCCGTGAAATACACGTCTTAAAGCCAATTCGCTATTATTCCATTCTGCGCAATGAGGTAAAAAGCCGCGCTTCTCTGCGCGCCGCAGAAAATTGGCTGAAATCACCCAACAATGATGGCGCGCGCAATGGTTATTACGCCGATGAAGATCGCACACAACGACATACATTGGCTTTGCGAGATATTGCATATACCATCTATGCCGATGTAGCGCTGAATCCTCACGCCGTCGATAACCCTGCAAAATATCGCGATCAATTCCGCAGGCGCGTGGCCGGCGGGCAATGCTGCTCTACGCCATATTTCGGCGTGCGGGAATTTCCTGCCTATTTTTGCGAAGTTTCTGCCGCTGACACCTCAATTGCTTTATCTGCCGATATTGGCATGATGCTCTGGGATATAGCCTATAACCCAGATGGAACCGCGCGCGGAAATCCGCTGTTTTTCCATGCTCAGCTGGATAACGGCGTTCTGCGCATTCCGACACCCGAAGCCATGCAACAGGAGGCATAACATACATGTTGCTGCAGCAATTAGTCGCTTACGCACAAAATTCCGGTGAATTGCCGTCGATGCATTCACGAAAAAATGTCCGCTATGTTATTCAGTTAGATGAATCGGGGCATTTTTTACAATGCTTAGATCGCTCGACAAAAGAGCAAAAAAATGGCCCAGAAATGCTTGGCCCGGATTATAAACGAGGCAATATTATCATTGCAAAACCTTTTTTTGATGACGGCCAGTATACTTTGGGTAAAGTTGACCCCAAAAAAGCTGACGATCCCAAGAAGAAAGAACACGCGCAAAAATACCATGAACAATATACGCTGGCAATTCGCAACCTTGCCGCAACAATCAATGCTCCGTCGGTAAAAGCTGTCGATAGTTTTTTGCAACATTATGATCTATTCGGAGAACCGCAGCTGGCAGATGTTGATGTAACTGCTGTATTCACATTTGAAGTAAACGGTATATTCCCCGTTCTGTTACCAGCTATACAGCAAAATTGGGTCAGCAAAACCGATGACAGCGCAACATCAGAAGAAGATTTGCCAACGCTGCGCTGCATTTCGTGCGGAGAAATCCGCCCTGCGCTGAAGCGGCACCGAATACCCATTAAGGGAATACCCGACGGTCAAGCTACCGGCATGACCTTTATTTCGGCAAATAATGACGCTTTTGAATCATATGGATTGGAAAATTCCCTCATCGCGCCAACCTGCAAACCTTGCAGTGAACAGATTAGCAACGCTTTCAATGCATTGTTGAAAGACCAAAAAACTCATATCAATATCGGATCAACGGCGTATATTTTCTGGACAAAAAATTCTGATTTTTCTTTTGGAAGCCTGATTACGGATCCGGACGAAAGTGAATTGCAAACTCTTTTTCGTTCCGCATATACCGGCAAAGCAGGAACAGAAACTACGGCAGACGAAAACGCATTTTATGCTGCCGCGCTTTCTGCCAGCGGGGCGCGTGTGGTGGTAAGGGATTGGCTGGAAACTACCGTTACCAAAGTAAAAGAAAACTTACGCACATATTTTCAGCTGCAAAGCATTGTTGATGAATCCGGCGGAAAACTATTATGGTTTAATCTCTGGCGCTTAACAAACAGTGTAACAAATTCCAAAAGCAAAGTGGAAAAACCTTCCCCGCTTACCACACAAGCATTGATGCGGCTTGCGCTGCAAGGAGGCATTCTGCCCCAATGGATTTTATATCAGGTTGTGCGCCGCCTGCGCGCGGAACAAAAAGTAAAAAGTGAGCACGCGGCGTTAATTAAAATGGTACTACTCTCACAAAATATCGGAAAGGATACACAGTACATGGCACAATTGGAAGATGACATAAGCGAACCCGCCTATGTATGCGGACGTTTGCTTGCTGTTATTGAGTCAATTCAACGCGAAGCCCTTGGTGATGTGAACGCAACAGTAACAGATCGCTTTTACGGCACCGCGTCATCTGCGCCGGCGTCGGTTTTCAGCAGACTTCTGCGCGGCGCGCAAGATCACTTAAGCAGGCTGCGCAAAGATAGGCCAGGAACTTATTTCGCGCTGGATACCCGCTTACAAGAGATTATGAAACGCCTGAATACATTCCCCGCAACGTTAGATTTACAAGAGCAGGGAATGTTTGCGCTGGGCTTTTATCATCAAAAAGCTGCGGACAGAAAAGCGGCTAAAGAACGAAGTGAAGCCCGAAAACAAAATGAAGCAAATCAACCGGAAACAACTTCCGGAAACAAATAAACAGTTATAAAGGAGCCATACACTATGGCAAAAAATATCTATACCGATCCGGCAAAACGGCAAGATTTTATGTTTCTATTCGATGTAACCAACGGTAATCCAAATGGAGACCCCGACGCAGGCAATTTACCCAGGGTAGACCCGGAAACAATGCATGGCATGGTAAC
>JAKAOI010000060.1 GCA_021812265.1 Chloroflexota bacterium
GATCTTAATAATCCGATTACATATTTAATATGTTTATATTATATTATTTGTGATTTTTTGATATATTACTTTCCTTATTTCTTCTTGTAATGTGTTAAATTTCTATTTTATTAGAGAAAATTTAGATGATATAAAATATACACCTTATTGTTGAATTATGCAAGCTTTTTTGCTTGCTTTTCAAGATAATGTGATAATTTCTGCCATATAAATTGAAGGTTCAAGACATCTCTGTTTGGGTAATTCTTTCGGCAGAACAAAAAGCTTTTAACAATGCTTAACCCAATGATAAAAAGAATTTTACACAAAATTTTTATAATTTCTTCGGAAGGTAAAAGGTACCCTGCTTTTTGCAATCCACTTTAATTTTTAGGGTTTTCGCTCAATCTGCAGGATTTTATATAAACCCTGCTATCAACGAAAGGCACAAGAAATGACTTTTTCTTTTTCAAAGGTGCGTTCTATCGCATTAGCGTGTATTATAACGATTCTTTCATTTACTGCGGCGTGCGGAAGCGCCGCTTCTTCAAGCAATGCACAAACATCGTCTGCGGCGGCGCAGTTGGCAGCGTCACAGTGCAATAAATCAACCGGGTTGGTAGTATATTCCGCGCAGGGATATGATTCGGATACAGTGAAGGCTTTCACACGCGACACAGGAATTCAAGCACAATTGGTTGATGACAGCACCGGCAATATCTTAGCTAAAGTTGCCGCTGAAGGTAATAATCCGCAATGGGATGTTGTTTGGTTTGACGGTAATGTTACCATGCAAAACCTCGATGACCAAGGATATTTGCTGAAATGGAAGTCTAGCAATACCAGCAATTATACCCAGCAAGGGCAATCACTGATCCCCTCAGATTATGCCTACTATCCCAGCGGCCTCACCGCAGCGGGCGTTATTATTTATAACAAAGCGCATGCGCCGGCGCAATTGCCGCAAGATTGGAAAGATCTTTTAAACCCAGCGTATAAAAACCAGGTTGAAATGAACGATCCGTCGCTTTCCGGCCCAACATATCCGTTTGTTGCAGGGGTATCACAACTGCTTGGCGGAGAAGATCAAGGCAAAAACTACTTCACACAACTGAAAGCCAACGGGCTGCGCGCTTATCAGACGAATGATCTGACCATCACCGCAGTGAAAACCGGCGCAAAAGAATTTGGCATTGTGCAAGATTCTGCGTACTATGGCGAAGTCGCAAATGGCGATAACAATATCGGGGTAATTTATCCCACATCGGGTGTTGCCGCGCTGCCCAGCGAAATGGGTATCGCTGCAAATGGCGCTCACCAAGCTTGCGCAGAAGCATTTGTAAACTATGTGATGTCTCAGCAGGGCCAGCAATCTATGACGCACCATGACCCCACCGATGGCGACACCTATTTTATTGAATTGATTCAAGGTGTTACTCCGGTTGTAACCCGCCAAACAACAGGCATTAACTTCTTCAACTTAAATGTTGAAAAATGGGCCAATGTTGAAAATGAATACAAACAGTGGTTCACGGCAAATATCGTTTCAGGAAGCTAGGTAATATGGAAGCCTCTATGGTTCCCGAAGCTGAAGCGGAGCAAACCGCTTCAGCCACCGTTACTGCTTTGATGTTCCGGCGGCGTCTCCTCCGCGTCGCCGGAGGATCGTTGGTAACTATTCTTGTTGTTTCAGCGCTGGTTATATTAGTGATTTATCCGTTAGCTGCAATTTTCATACAAAGTGTATTTCCCAATTTATTTGCGTTAAATCCGGATACGCATTTCAGCTTATATGCTCTGCAACAAGTGTTTACCGATAAATCAAGTTACAAATCTATTTCTGCCTCAGTTCTATTAGCGCTGATAACAAGCGTTGGCGCATCATGTATTGGTGTTGTTTTGGCTGTTTTAGCCCGACGCACATCATTTCCCGGCGCAAAATTCATCGATTTTTTTGTATGGATAGTTTTTTTCACCCCATCGTTTTTATTAGGTGAAGCGTGGACTGTGCTGATGATTCGTGATGGCACAATCGATCATTTCATACACCTTCCGGATTGGTTGATTAACACATTTTTCTCGCCGGTTGGTGTGGCTTTTCTGTTGATTTTAAAAAATTTTCCGTTTGTGTATTTATCTGTCAGCGCCGGGCTTGTGTGGCTGGGATCAGAGTTTGAGGACGCCGCTCGCTCACAAGGCGCTTCGGCGCTGCGCGCATGGCTGCAAATAAATCTGCCGCTGCTAATACCGGCGATTCTTTCCGGCGCGCTGATCGTGTTTGCCGAGGCGCTTTCAGATTTTGGCACAGCCGCAACCATTGCGCAAAACGCCAATGTGTCGCTCATAACATATCAGATTTATGACGCAATTAATACGTTTCCGGTGAATTTTCCGTTGGCAGCAGCGCTTTCGCTGCTGCTGTTTTTGGTAATAGCCGCGGCGTTAGTCGGGCAGGCGCGTTTGTTGCGCATCAAAGCATATCAAGTAATCAGCGGCAAAACACGGCCGTCAGCCAAAACATCTTTAAAAAAATGGCGCTGGGCGGCGATGGTTTTTACAGCGCTTGTTGCGCTATTTGCGTTGTTGCTGCCGCTTTTTGAGTGCATATTGCTTTCTGTAGAACATTCATTTGCCAATGGGATTATTCCCGCCAATATAACGCTGGTAAACTATCAGCGGATTTTACAGCATGGCAGTGATGATCTGCAATCATTTGGCGTCTCGTTTAAATTAGCGTTTGCGGCAGCAACTATAGTAGTCATCAGTGGATTGTTTATTGCATTTCTTATCAGCAGAACACAGATGCCCGGCAGAAAATTATTAAACTTTACCACACTAATAACTATTTCTGTTCCCGGCATTATATTAGCCAGCGGATATATTTTTGCTTGGAACTCACCATACTTGGAAAATATTGGTATTGGTGGCAGAGGCGAGCCACATTTTTATGGAACTATCTGGATTCTTTTAGCTGCCTATATCGGCGGCGCGTTGCCATACGCCATTCGTTTAAGCTCCGGCGCAATTGACCAAATTGGTGAATCGATGATTGAAGCTGCGCGCGTGCAAGGCGCCGGATTAATCAGTATCGTTACGCGCATTATTGCGCCAATTATGCAATCCGGGCTGATAAATATTTGGCTGCTGATTTTTACAGGAACAATTTTTGAATTGGCTGCCTCCGAATTGCTGTACCCGCCTGGACAGCCTACTATGCCGGTTCGTATTACCGGGTATTTTGGAACATTTCGCGTAGAACAAGGTATGGCGCTGGCAATGCTGAACATTGGTGTTGTAGCGGCAATTCTTTTGCTATTGCGGCTGGTTCCGAATGTGTATCAGCGATTTAAACAGATGGGAGCGCAAAAGAACGTATGACACAGGAAGCGTTTATAACGGTAAAGGGTTTAACCAAGCGGTATGGCGCTAACTTTGCGGCGCAAAATATTGATTTTGCGCTTGAGCAAGGCGCGTTTTTATCGCTGCTGGGGCCATCAGGAAGCGGGAAAACAACGGTTTTGCGCATGTTGGCTGGATTAGCTGAGCCGGATAGCGGGCATATCAGCATCGGCGGTAAAGAAATATATGGCCCTAAGCGCAATACTCCGGTTGAGGAACGCGGGTTGGGTATGGTGTTTCAAGATTATGCGCTGTGGCCGCATATGACGGTGGCGCAGAATATTACGTTTGGGTTGCGACTGCGGCGACTGTCATCTCACGAAATACGCGCTCGGGTGCAGGAAATGCTGGATTTAACGGCGCTGACCGGTTTAGAGCACAGATTTCCATTCCAGCTTTCCGGCGGACAACAGCAGCGGGTGGCGTTAGCGCGCGCCTTATCTATCCGCCCGCCGCTTTTGCTGCTGGATGAGCCGCTATCCAGCCTAGATACCGGTTTGCGGGAAACTATGCGGCACGAATTGTTAGAGATAGTGCAGAAATCGCATATGACGGTCATTAATGTAACACACGATCAAAATGAAGCTATGGTAATGTCTGATCGTATTTTGTTGTTGAAAAATGGTAACATTCAACAATTTGGCCCACCGGCAGAACTGTACCATAAACCCAAAACAGCATTTATCGGCGCGTTTATGGGCGCGGCAAATATCATCAGCGGAATTGCGCAAAATTCACAATCTGATGACCTAATCATTGAACAGAACGGTCTATATATCCATTGCGCTTCGTCGGAAGCCGATGTGTTGGCGGCAGGCCAATTTGCTGTTTTATGCCGGCCTGAATCAATTATAACGACGCTATCGGAACCGGAAAGCAAAGTAAATACATTTTCCGGCGCTGTGCAACGAGCGTCGTTCAGTGAGGGACGCTGGCGTTTAACAATTCAAACGCCATTTCGCGAGCCGTTGCTTGCCGACAGCGCGGAACAGATACAGCCGGGAACACATGTTTGGGTGACACTGCCCAAAGATCGCTGTGCGCTGGTTAAAACGGAAGCTGCCGTAGAATCTGCGGCGCGCTAAGATATTTTTCGTGGTTGTTTCGATTTATATGCAGCAAATCACTGCTGTTGCTCATTGCTCCGGCGCCAGATAAAAAAATCTCATCTTTCGCGTCTTGACAAAATCAATAAAATCAGGTATAGTATCGGTAACAGCAAAATCTTTTAAAGCTTGGATCAGGAAGAGTAAGCGAAATATTTCAAATCAGCGAGCTGACGGTGGTGCAAGTCAGTATTGGAAGTTTCGGTGAATGGGCCTGTGAGCAGCATTCCGAGCGCTTTTGTGCGTTAGGGATGATCCGGTTGCGCCCCGTTATCGGCGATGGATATCGGAAGTTATTGCATATCTTCCCGTATCGAATATAAGGAATATGCTTCAGCGATACTTTCTTGTTGCGCATACATTGCGCAGAAGAAATTCGCCGCAGGTGTATTTAAAATTGGGTGGAACCACGAAAGTGTTCATATATAACCTCTCGTCCCATACTGGGATGAGAGGCTTTTTTTATGGGTAAATTTTTCTTATTTGAAAGGATCACAAACTATGTCAAACAAAACCGCTGCTGCGGAACCCGAAAAAACACATACGGAACAGCAGGAAAAACCGCAGGGCGCGCCGCGAAAAAAGCGCATATTATCCGGTATTCAGTCAACCGGTGTGCCGCATATCGGCAACTATCTTGGAGCAATGCGTCATTGGGTTGCTGAACAAGATATGTATGATAATATTTTCTGCGTGGTAGATCTGCACGCTATTACCGTGCCCCAACATCAAAACCCCAAAGAACTCCACGCAAACACCAGAAATATGGTGGCTATGCTGCTGGCAATCGGCCTGGATCCTGAAAAAGCGCCTGTATTTGTGCAATCGCATATCAGCGCGCACGCAGAATTGGCTTGGATGCTGGGTTGCGTCTCTTCATTGGGTTGGCTGAACCGGATGCATCAATTTAAATCTAAGGCTGGGGAAGATCGCGAAAACGCCACTGCCGGATTATATACATATCCGGTGCTGATGGCTGCTGATATCCTGTTATATGACACAAATCTTGTTCCTGTAGGAGATGATCAGCGGCAGCATATAGAGTTAACCCGCGATATCGTGCTGCGCTTTAATGAGCATTTTGGCAAGACATTTGTGCTGCCCGAAGCGCTCATTCGTGAGCATGGCGCGCGTATTATGTCGCTGACAGACCCCGAGCGGAAAATGTCGAAAAGTGAACCGGATGGCGCCATCTCTATGTTGGATACTCCGACACAAATTAAAAAGAAATATGCCCGCGCTGTTACAGATTCACAAACATCTATCGTATTTGATTTGGAACGCAAAGGGCTGTATAATCTTCTGTCCATCTATCAGTCTTTTACCGATAAAAGCGCTGCAGAAATTGAAGAACATTTTGCCGGAAAAGGGTATAAAGAGCTGAAAAGTGAATTAACTGATTTGACTGTTGCGGTTTTTGAGCCGTTTCAGCGCAAATATAATGAATATATCGGAGATAAAGCGACGCTGGAACATTTGATAGCCGCCGCCGCTGATAAGGTTCGCCCCCGCGCTGACGCAACATTGAAGCGCGCCCAAAAAGCTATGGGGCTAGGTTGATTACGGCAAATATTGAAGGGGAAACCGGTTTATGACGGAAACTGCAACTACATTAAATAGAGAAGATTTATTGCGCCAAATGCGCAATGCCGCGCGCGCAGGGTATACGCTATATCCTGTTTGGCGGGAATTGCTGGCAGATTGCGATACTCCGGTTTCCGCGTATCGCAAAATTGCTCAGGGAGATCCCTATACCTTTCTGCTGGAATCGGTTGAAGGCGGTGAAAAACTGGCGCGTTTTTCCTTCATTGGGTTATATTCCGAAACAGTTCTGCTTTTTCGCGGCGCAATGTGTGAACGAATGGATGCGCGCACGGGCGCTGTTTCGATGATAAACAGCGCTGCAGATCCACTAAAAATTATTGAAGATGAACTGGCGTTGAACCGCGTGGCTCCTTTCACTTTGCCGCTGTCTCCGGGGTCTGCCACGCCAAGATTAATCGGTGGCGCAGTTGGCTACCTTGGGTATGAAATTGCGGCGCGCTATGAGCCGATTGCCGTTCCGGAGCAAGATACGCTGCAATTGCCCGATGCGTGTGTCATATTCACCAATACATTTGTTATTTTCGATCATATCGCGCATCGCGCCATTCTGCTTACTCACGCCGATTTACGCCAAGACCATGCGGCCAGTTTGCGCGCCGCCCGGAATGTCTTGGATGAGTTGCAAGTAGCCTTGGAAACTGCGCCGTTTCGCAAACCGGCGGCGCAAAAAAAATCTACTGCCGCCGCAACTGCTCCGAAATGGGACGCTGACGAAGACAAAGCGCGCTTTAAGCGCATGACAAACTGCGCCAAAGAAGCTATTTTTGCCGGAGACGCTTTCCAAATTGTGCCGTCGCGCCGAACATCCCGTATATTGCGCTGTGATCCTTTTTCGGTGTATCGGGCGCTGCGCGCGTTGAATCCATCGCCATACCAATTTTATTTGGATTGCAAAGATTTTGTGATCGCCGGCGCTTCACCGGAAATGCTGGCGCGTGTGGAAAACGGCGAAGTCGCTGCGCACCCTATTGCCGGAACCCGGCCGCGCGGTGAAAACGGCGGAGCCGACGCGGCGTTTGAAGCTGAACTGCGTTATGACCCTAAAGAACAGGCCGAACATGTTATGCTGGTCGATTTGGGGCGCAATGACTTGGGCAGAGTGGCGGAGCCGGGCACTGTGCGGGTAACACAGATGATGGATGTGGAAAGATATTCGCATGTGATGCATTTGGTTTCGCACATCACCGGCAAATTGCGCAGCGGTCTCACCGCTTTTGACGCAGTGCGGTCTGTGTTCCCAGCCGGCACGTTAACCGGCGCGCCGAAAATAAAAGCGATGCAAATTATCGCCGAACTTGAAGGCGTAAAACGCGGCGTATATGGCGGCGGCGTAGGTTACTTTGGCTATAACGGCAATGCGGATATGGCAATTGCTATCCGTACATTGGTGATGAAAGACGGTGTGGCCTATGCGCAATCCGGCGCAGGAATTGTTGCTGATTCCGAGCCGGAAGCAGAGTTTCAGGAAACCGAACGCAAAGCGCAGGCGCTGTGGCAGGCAGTTGAAATGGCCGAAACATTCAACGCCGCCACAAAAACATCAAAATCTGCGGCAAAATTATCGGCGCGCAAGGGGGAAAAGATCCATGATTCTGTTAATTGATAACTATGACAGTTTTACGTGGAATCTCTATCAATATTTCTGCGAATTAGGCGCCGCCGTTCAGGTTATTCGCAATGACGCGATTTCAACCGGCGATATTGCCGAGATGCGTCCACAGCGTATCGTTATTTCCCCCGGACCATCTACGCCGGATGACGCAGGTGTCTCACTTGAAGCGATAAAAACATTTGGCGCCACCATTCCTATTTTAGGTGTGTGTTTGGGACATCAAGCAATTGGGCAGGCTTTTGGCGGGAAAGTGATTCGCGCGCCGCAGCCCGCGCATGGCAAAACCGATACAATATATCACGATGGAGCAGGAATTTTCAGTGACATAGCAAGTCCGTTTATCGCAACACGCTATCACAGCCTTATTGTCGATCGCGCCACACTGCCGGAGGATTTACAGGTTACCGCGTGGAACGCAGATGGCATAATTATGGGAATCCGGCATGCGCGTTTTCCCATCGAAGGTGTACAATTTCATCCCGAATCTATATTAACAAGCAATGGCAAGCAAATTCTAAAAACATTTTTGGAGGCTCCGGCATGTTTCTTGAAACACTAAATATCCTATTGCGGGGAAGTTCACTGGATGAAATACAATCTTTTCAAGTTATGAGTGACATTATGTCCGGCAATATAGTTCCGGCGCAGATAGCCGCAATACTTACCGCGCTGCGCATAAAAGGCGAAACGGCGGATGAAATTACCGGGCTGGCAAAGGGTATGCGCCAGTATTCCCGCAAAGTTCAGTTAGACGGAATAACGGCGCTGGATACCTGTGGAACCGGCGGTGACGGATCTAACACATTCAATATATCTACTGCGGCGGCGTTTGTTATTGCGGCGTGCGGGCAGCCAGTGGCCAAGCATGGCAATCGCGCAGCAACCAGCCGCTGTGGCAGCGCTGATGTATTGGAGGCTTTGGGCGCCAAAATTGAGCTGAACCCGGAGGATGTTGCGCGCACGGTGCGTGAAAGCGGCTTTGGATTTATGTTTGCCCCTGCGTATCATCCATCTATGAAATACGCCGCGCCGGTGCGGAAAGAGCTGGGTTTTCGCACGGTATTTAATATCTTGGGGCCGCTTACTAATCCCTCGCAAACGCCATTTCAATTGCTGGGCGCGCCGAAAAGCAGCCTTGTGCCTATTATGGCGGAAGCTTTATTGCGGCTGGGGGTAAATCGCGCGTTGGTGGTGTATGGTGAAGATGGCGTAGATGAATTTTCATTGCAAGCGAAAACACAGGTTGCCGAAATTTCCGGCGCAAAAGGAACTATTCGCGAATATACTGTCGATCCGCAGGAAATGGGGCTTACCCCTGCGCCGCTTTCTGCTTTGCGGGGCGGCTCTGCAAAAACCAACGCTGCAATTATACGTGGGGTTCTTTCCGGTGAAATTACCGGCCCCCAAGCTGATGTTATCGCGCTCAACGCTGGGGCGGCGCTGTATATCAGCGGCGTGACCAAATCGATAAAAGATGGCGTGAAGCTGGCCAAATCACATATGAATCCCAATGGCGCGCTGCAAACTATGGGAAAATTTGTTGCGCTTTCGCAAGATTTGGCGGCGGCGCGCATGCAATCATACGCCGTATAAACTGAAACTGGAAACGCCAGGCGCCGCGCGCAAATCATCGGCGCCGCTTCTGGTC
>JAKAOI010000061.1 GCA_021812265.1 Chloroflexota bacterium
GATCTATTGATTCCAGACGGCTGGATAGTGTTTCGAACATGGCTAATTCTCTTTTAAAATCTGTGATCCGTTTCAAGTGATAGTATATCACAATTC
Organism: Chloroflexota bacterium; assembly: GCA_021812265.1. Lineage (GTDB taxonomy): Bacteria > Chloroflexota > Ktedonobacteria > Ktedonobacterales > JACDGC01 > JAJYBV01. Next base: position 97 of record JAKAOI010000061.1, read on the forward strand.
AGAACAGCAGCTTCAGAAAACATCCGGAAAATAATATATAATGTGATGTGTTGACAAAGTTTTTGCGCAAACATGAAAACCGGATGGCGCGGCGCATACTTTTTCCAGCCGGCTGAGGCGCAGGAAACTGATTTTATAATAAGGTGAGGCGCTATTTGTGAGTACATCCGTGCGTATCGGCGTTATTGGCGGCAGCGGTTTATATCATATGGATGGCCTGTCCGCGCTGGAAGAAATTCATATTGATACTCCTTTCGGAACACCCAGCGACACTATTCGCATCGGCGAAATTGATGGAATCCGTCTGGCTTTTCTGCCGCGCCACGGCCGTGGCCATACATATGACCCATCCGGTATCCCCGCGCAAGCAAACATTTGGGCAATGAAAAGTTTGGGAGTAGAATATCTGCTTTCGGTCAGCGCAGTGGGAAGTTTGCGGGAACATATTGCCCCAACCGATATTGTAATACCAAATCAGATTGTTGACAGAACAATCCATCGGCCGCGCAGTTTTTTTGAAAAAGGTTTTGTTACACATATAGGGTTTGCCGAGCCGTTTTGTCCGTGGCTTAGTTCGGTTATTGCGCAAAAAGCAAAAACAATTGCAGGAGTAAACCTGCACGAAGGCGGATCCTATATCTGTATCGAAGGGCCGCAATTTTCCAGCAAAGCTGAATCGGCCCTCTATCGGCAGTGGGGTATGGATATCATCGGTATGACAGCTATACCCGAGGCAAAATTAGCTCGTGAGGCGGAAATATGCTACGCCATTATTGCCTGCGTCACCGATTATGACTGCTGGCATGAATCAGAGGAACATGTTACGGTTGATCTGGTTATTCGCAACTTAAACGCCGCGCTGCAAAACGCACAGCAACTTATCCGCGCTGTTTTGCCGATGCTTGCTTCCGACCGCAATAAACAAACGTGTCCTTGCCCAAGCGCGCTCAGCAACGCCGTGATTACAGACCCCGCAGTCATTTCTGCTGAAATGAAACTAAAATACCGGCTTCTTATGGAAAAATATCCAGATTTTCGCTAAATATTATATAGAGCTTGCGTTGAAAATAAATAAGGTTTTTTTTATGGTTTTAGGAGAATTTGCATGACTCAGCAATATAATCAACCAGATTCCGCGCCTTCATCACAAAATAATGGCCATGTTCCGCTGCAAACCAATTCCCCAAACACAGATATTTCTGTGCAGCAAAATACAACAAATACACAATACACATATCCTATCCCAGCGTTTATGAATGCTGTTCCACAAATTACGGCGGATTCCGCAGTTGTACTGCAAGGGCTAACTTGTGTTTTTGGTCACAAATACGCAGTAAATAATTTAAATTTAATGGTAAAAAAAGGTGAGTTTTTTGGCTTTCTTGGGCCAAATGGCGCCGGCAAATCCACCACAATCAAGATGATCGTAGGTCAAGTGAAGCCAACTGCCGGCGCCGCATTTGTAAACGGCATAGATGTGTGGAAGCAACCTTTAGAATCCCGATCTCTTCTGGGCGTTCTGCCGGAAAAATTGAATTTATACGAACGTCTTTCCGGACGGGAATTTCTGCGTTTTGTTGGAACATTATATAATTTGCCCAAAAAAGAAGTGATTAACCGCACAGAAGAGCTTCTGGAAGTGCTGTCATTAAAAGATGACGCCGATAAAATGGTGGTCGATTATTCCGTTGGTATGCGCAAAAAGATTGGGTTGGCAGGGGCAATTATCCATCGGCCCAGCATTTTATTTTTAGATGAGCCATTTGAAGGGGTCGATCCCATCAGTTCGCGAATTATCCGCAATATTTTAAATGAATTGACTCGCAACGGCGCAACTATTTTTTTCTCTTCGCATATTATGGAAATTGTGGAAAAGTTATGCACACGAGTAGGCATCATTAACCAAGGAGTATTGGTTGCTGAAGGGACCCTAGACGAATTGCGGCAGCGGGCAGGAAACACAGATAATCAAGGAAATGCCTCGCTGGAAGATGTTTTCTTCCAAGTAGTGGGCGCAAATGTAGATAAAGGAAGTTTATCATGGCTGGAACAATAACTTCTTCCCCGCAAAAAATAAAACAGCTGACCATGCGCCCCAAAATAATTCAAGCGCTGTTTCATTTGCGATTAAAGCTGCTGGCGCGTTCATTTCAAGGGCCAAACGCCGTCAGCCGAATAATCGGCACAGCGCTGCTGCTGGTATTTCTTGCGCCAACGGCATTTTTTATTATGTTTGGGGAAATTGTCGGGTTGCGCTATTTAACCCAATCGAATTTACACGAAGCAGAAAATATTACATATCTTATTCTTGGCGGCATATTCTTATTGTGGGCGCTGCTGCCCCTATTGCAGTTTACAGTTAACGAATCGCTCGACATAACAAAACTGACTATCTATCCGGTTTCTCAGGCTGAAATGATGCTGGGACTAATACTTTCCACATTTGTGGATATACCCACCATTGGGCTGATACTGACACTGGCTGGCGTTGCCGCCGGATGGACACAAGCGCCGCTGCAGCTTGCAGGCTATAGTATTATTTTGCTGTTAACATATATTTCTACCGTTGCGTTCAGCCAAATGATCCTGTCATCTTTTTTGGGCCTGCTGAGAACACGAAAATGGCGCGATATCAGTATTGTTTTATTTACATTTATTGCGTTGACTATTTCGCTGGGATTCCAGCTTTTAAGCGCTTCCGCCAGAAGCTCTGCCGTTATAAATTCCAATTTTATATCCAACTTGCTCAACGGCAGCTTCAGCCAATGGTATCAATTTTTGCCGCCGGGTATGGCAGGCAGCTCGCTGGCCGCCATATTTACAGGCAATTATCTTTCCGCCGGTGTATGGGCCGCCGGACTGCTGGGATATAGCGTATTATTTGTGTGGCTATGGAGCAGTATCTTGGCGCGCGCGCTGGTTCGCCCCGAAGAATTTGGCAGCGTAAAAACACGCCGGCGCAAAAGCGCTATTGTGATCTCCCAAAAATCTGCCGCAAAGCAATCGTTCATACCTGCGCAAATTACCGCGTTTGCCATAAAAGATCTGCAGTACCTATGGCGCGATCCGCGATTTAAACGAGTAATGCTGAATGTATTGTATTGGATTGGTTTATTGGTCGTTTTTTCTTTTGAAAACAATCCATTTTCTAGCTTCTTTTTATATTTTGTTGTGTTTTCCAGCTGCATCAGCCTTTCATCATTTGCTTTTGGATACGAGGGGCCGGCAATGACACAACTGGCTGTACTGCCAATTAACCCTAAATATATGCTCTTCGGCAAAAACGCAGCGGTTTTGGTGTTCAGCGGCATTTCCGGCGCTGTTTTGATGGTATTGCAAGCATTTCTTACGCACAATTTTACCTCACTCGGTGAAACTATCATCAATTTAGCTGTCGTGCTGTTCATTGGCTTAGGGCTGGGCAATATTATTTCCGTAGTAACGCCGACATATGTTCCCCAACAGGGAATCGGCCGGCGGCAGCAAGATTCGGGAACATCTGCGGCAAACACATTCAGCCGGCTAGGTATTTATCTCTTAGCTATGGCGCTGGCATTGCCGATATTTATTTTGCCGCCAATACTGCAATTTTTTCAGATGAATGATAGTTTGCTGTTCGTTTTAGTGATTGGCGTTATATACGGTGTTGGTATCTATATCGGAGCAACATTACTGGCGGCAAATTTATATTACCGGCGGCTGCCGCAGATTATCAGCGTTGTGACAAGGGAATGATCCAAATATGAGTGTAACATTCGCAGACGCAAAAAAACTTACAGACACCATCATTCAAGAGCTTGGCGGTTATTGGCCGCCGCTTGCCAACGTAGCGCGGCTGTTTGAAGAATGCGGTGAAATATCGCGCGCAGTAAATGTGCGCTATGGGCCTAAGCGCGCCAAAACACAGGAAACCCCGGCAGATTTGGGGGAAGAACTGGGAGACGCGCTATTCGCGCTTATTGTTTTAGCAAATTCTGCCGATATAGATATTGAAGAGTCTTTTTTAGCGGCGGCGCAAAAATATCGGCAAAGAGATATACAGAAGCTCGCAAAATTGGAGGAAACGGAATAAATGGCATATAATTCGGAGGATGCGCCTAAAATACCAGATGCATGGTTGAATGATTCCAGCAGTTATCAGCGGTGTTTTGTGTGCGGCCAGCAGAATATTGCCGGACTGCAGTTGGTTTTTACATCGGACGGAAACAAAATTCTTGCTGATTTTACGCTGGATGAACGTTTTCAAGGATTCCCCGGTGTTGCGCATGGGGGTATTCTGGCCGCAATATTAGACGAAACGTTGGGCAGGGTTACCGTTCCGGAACGACGCTGGGTTATGACTGCCAAACTAGACCTGCGTTACCGCAGGCCGGCGCCGATTCATGTTCCGCTGCGTGTATATGCGGAAGCTGTTGATGCGCGGGAGCGGCTGGTGCGCGCCAAAGGATATATTCTTGCCCTCGGCGCGGAAAAAACCGTGTTTTGCGAGGCTGAAGGTCTGTTTATGCCACTGCCCGAAACAGTGCGCAAACAGGCGGTGACACAATGGCCCGGCTTAGAAGATTTTTTTCCGGCGCAGTTAGAAGAAACTGAATAGTGAAAATTGCTTGACAAAATTGTAAAATTTTGCGATAATCGGTTCGGTAATTGATACTATCGTAACGCATAGTCATATTTGTTGCGGAAGAAGCAAAAAGTACTATAGCGAAGCGAAATAGGGCATATTTCACTGTTACAGAGAATTTTGCCCAATATTACCAAAACCAACACCATAAATAACGCGAATTGTGTGAACCGGTTTTTGCTTGATCATATCGCGTTGCTGGTTTCAAGGGATGTAACAGCCTTTTACAAAGGCTAAACAGCTCTCAACATTCTTGCGGAGGCAAGATGAAGATATTTCAAGCGGAAGCTATTTTAAAGGTAAGCGGCGGAAACGCCGGTTAGAATATTATTATTCGGGTGATAATTCTGAACAGCACACAACTCCTTAAAGGAAGGATACCCATGTCTAACTCTACTGTAAAAATCCTTTTGGTTGATGATAGTCCGGATTTACTGGAATCTATCAGCTTTTCGCTGAAAATGTCTGGGAATTTTGACATTTTTACCGCGCATGATGGCATAGAAGGAATAGAAAAAGCCTTAGAAATCCGTCCCGATTGCATGATCATTGATGTTGTAATGCCCGGATTGGACGGCTATCAACTTGTACGAGCTATTCGCGGAGATCCCGATACAGAAGCTATTCCTATGATTATATTGTCTGCAATGTCGCAGCAGCGCGATCAATATTTCGGTATGGTTGCCGGAGCAGACCAATATTTAACCAAGCCCGTTTCGCGGCAAGTGCTGCTGGATGCAATCGCACACGCCGTAAAACTAAGCACAAAAGATCGCTACGACCGCTTGGAGCGCATATCAGAAGAAGATCCTCCGGAGCTGTCAAAAAGCTAAAAAGGGCAGCCGATTTTAAAGATCTTTGCAGATATGCAATCACGTAATTGTTTTATTCGTATCCGGAATTGGCAGGAAATTTCATAAAACAGTATTTGGAAATACAGGAGAAAGAATGAGATACTTTACTGCGCCAACGAATGATGAGCCGGTAGCCGGTTTAGCTTCTCGCAGAGAAATATACACAAATTATGTAAAAATTCTCGAAAAGCAGCTTCACGACATCATCTCTCCGATTTTTTTTGTTGCGTCAATTATTGCCGCCTTAATATTTGGGGGAATTGATATTGCAAACAGAAGCATATCCGGAGTTATTAATGAAATACTTATTGCGCTGTTTTTAACTGTTTGCATTATTGGCTATGGGTATTGGCTAGGTTTAAAAGGAAAACTCGATCTTTCCGTAAATATTATTTTAATTACGGGATTTACTGCCTCAATCATTATCCAGATGATTTGGACATTTAACCAAGGTATAGATACCTTTGCCATTACTGATTTTGCTGCTTTTACCTTGATGATTATTTTAACCGGAGCGCTGGCAAGTCAAATATTGTTACCAATAGTGTCATCCATATCAGTTATTGCAACCATCGTCATTTTTGTTTTTGCCGGGCATCGATCTCAAAGTATTGTTAATTTATCCAAAGATCCCGGAGTATATTTCCTGACTTTGATTTCATTGGTGGTGTATCAATTAATCTTCACTGCAATTATGTGGATATTACGCAGCAGTTTCCGCCAAAATTTGGGATCATTAGGATACGCCTACGAACGCTCAAAACAGTTGGAAGAATTGAAAGATCAGTTTATTTCCAGCGTAAATCATGAATTGCGCTCACCGATTATGGCAATGCAAATGTATTTGCAAACGGCGTATCAAGAGTATGAGCATATGTCGCCGGAAAATGTCTATTCGGCGATAGAGCATTCCTATAATATCGGCAACCGATTGGCAGAACTTGTTGAAAGTATTTTAAGCGCGCGCCGCATTGACACGGAAATGAAGAATATCGAGCTGGCGCCGCTGCAATTACGATCCGTTGTCGAAGAAAGCATTTCTCTGCTTAGCTCTACCGCAGCAAAGCAGTCGCCGCGTGATTTGCATATTCACATTGATAAAACGCTGTATGTTTGGGCAGATAAAGTTCGCTTGGGGCAAGTGGTAGTAAATCTGCTTTCAAACGCCATAAAATATTCCCCACAAGGCAGCCCAATTGAAGTGAACGCTGCAATTACCGATATAACCCACTCGGTAGGCGTTGCTTTTTTACGCAATAAAACTGAAACACATAAAATGGTTGAACTGACTATAAAAGATTATGGTATGGGGATTCCCAAAGATCAAATTCCGCTGCTGTTTAACCGATTCGTGCGCCTGCCCAGAGATCTTGCCTCGAATATTGTAGGCAATGGGCTGGGATTATTCATCTGCAAAACTATCATAGAGGCTTCCGGCGGCTTTATTTGGGTTGAAAGTTCCGGAGTTAACAATGAAGGATCAACCTTTCACGTCGCATTGCCGATTCCTCCGCAAGAATCTGCAGCGCCGCAAATTGCCGTTGGCTCCGACGCCGCAGCAAAATCATAACTGATTTTGCTGGATTACCTGTTCCGACAATAGAGAAACCCTTACTGCAGCGTTGATGGAACAGCGCTCCTTTTCTTTTTTTTATATCTGTAGATCATTTCAGGAAAGATCGATAGATATGAGACGGAAGCCGTACAGGATTCCGAGTATCTTATTTTTAGATATCTGCACAAAATAAAGGAGCTGGCATGAAACAGTTACTGCGATCTATTCCATTGGCAGAACATTTTCGATCTAACCGCACAATGGAAAACGACACCGCGCAATTTATTTCCCGCCAACGGGTATTAGAGCAGCTAAGTAAAAGATTGCTTCAGGAAATGGCTGAGGATATTGATGAACAATTTGGCGGCGGGTATATCAGCCCTTCTATCTATGAAACCGCTTGGGTAGCCATGCTGCGCAATCCTGCCGATTCTGCGCAGCCAATATTCCCCGAGGCGCTATCTTGGGTGCGCAGCCGCCAAAATTCTGATGGCTCATGGGGGCCAGCCTATCCATATAATGTTTTACCTTCTTTGGCGGCGTTTACCGCATTAAAACATACTCCTTCTTGTTCGGAAAAAGACGCGGCAAGTCTATCAAAAGCCGAAACTGCATTGCAAACCATTTTTAATCGGTGGCGCGCAGATGATATTGATACACCCTTATATGAATTTATTATTGTGGCGCTTGATAAACAACTGAAATTATTAGAGTGCAATTTGAATATTGGCGGCATGGATCTGATGCAGGCGCGGATTGCCGAAAAATTTAACCGGCTGCCTATGGAATATGTATATAGCGGCGTATCAAATATCAGCCATGCGTTTGAAGCGCTGGGCGAAAGTATTGATTTTAGCCGCGTAAAACCGCTGCAAGGAGAATATGGCGGCTATGGCAATTCCGCAGCGTCTACTGCAGCGGCGCTGATGTTTGGCAAAGAATGGGATGAAAAAGCTGAATTATGGATTCAACGGCTGCTGACAAAAAGCGCCAACTCCTTCGGAGCCTCTGTTCCGGCCTCGCACCCATCAGACGCTTTTGAACTTTCTTGGAGTCTTTTTCACCTCCATACAGCCGGCATAGATTTTGTGCATAAAGACCCCGCAGCCGCAAAAATTTTATACTGGCTGGAACATAGCCTTACAGATAACGGAACCAGTTTTTCTCGGATGAAAGGTCTGCCGGTAGATTCGGACGATACCGCTATGGTCTTGGCGGTCTTGGCGGCGTCCGGCGCGCCCAAGCCTATTGACGCATTGCTGCGCTTTTTATCCGGCGGCCATTTTGTCAGTTATATCGGCGAGCGCTCCGCGTCTTCCAGCGCTAACGCGCACGCATTGGATGCGCTGCTGTTATCCGGCGACGGTTTGGCAAATGGGCAATATCGCAAACTTGCCGGTGATATTGTGCAATATTTGCTGGATACAAGGGACGCCCGCGGCGTATGGCGCGATAAATGGCATATCAGCTCCTTGTACGCAACCTATTCGTGCGTCGGCGCAATCATTCGGTCACAAATACCCGCGGCATTGCCGGAACTGAATATTGCGCTGAATTGGCTGTTAAAACAACAGCGCACAGATGGCGGTTGGGGTGAATTTGCGTCTACCGCAGAAGAAACGGCATATGCGCTGTTAGCGTTATACGATTTACGCTTTCTTTCCGGCGGCTCAGCGCGAAAGGCGCGGATACACGCTATGCAATCGGGCGTTACCTATCTTTGGGCGCACATCACCACAGCTTTTCACGCAGAAGATTTGCCTGAATTATGGGTAGATAAAACACTCTACTCCGCGCCGCGAGTAATACTGTCGGCAATTATCGCAGCGTTGCATGTAACAGAAACAGAGCTGTTTCAGACAAAAGCATAGCTCGCGCAACAGGCAAAGGGCAGCATGCCCTCTGACGTGGGATATACAAGGGGCATTGCCCCTTGTACGGGGTTCTGGGGTGTCCCCAGACCTCCCTCTGTTTCAGATACGAGAACAACCATGCGCTTCTCTTTCAAGCGAAAGTCCTACTTACAGAATAGCCCATAAAGCCGCCGTCCCTTCAGGGCGTGCGGATGTACGGGCTTGCGTCGGCTTGAGCCAGAGGTTGCACTCTTGCCGATCTCGTTGTTTCTGTGGTAGCATACCTACATGGGAGATC
>JAKAOI010000062.1 GCA_021812265.1 Chloroflexota bacterium
CAAAAACTAAATATTGCCGCCGCCGGAATTTCAACTTGAAGAAACAGCGCCGCCGCGTAGGGACCATAGCTTGGCGCCAGCGCAGCAACATATAGATCGCGGGCAGCAATAAGCGCGATAATCGGCGCCGCAAGCGCTATACTTATCTCACTGAGGGCTGCAGCCGCTAAAGCAACAAACGGACTGGCAAAAATTACACCTACACGGCGCAAAAAAACAGCGCCGGCAAATCGATCAACCATACATTACGTCCATAAACACAGCGCCCTGCGACGGTGTGTTACGATGGCCTATTCTCCCTCGGCAACAAACCTCACAAGGCCATACGCAGTAAGAATTGCAATAGGTTCAGTAATTACCCCCATGGTAATCCACAGCCACGAAAGATGGTAAGTCTGCACATCCGGCTGCTGAATCAGCATCACAAGCAACAAAAGCGGAGATAGCGGAAGCGCCAGCGCCATCAGGAATACTACCAGCGACCCGCCGCGTTTCCACAACGTCTGCCCCATATCATTATGAACTGAAACATGTCCTGCAATGCTGGAAACTTTAGGAATAGAGATAATTTCACCTTTTTTAACAGAGCTGTCTGCCATATATTCGGCGCCTTTCTTTACAATAAACTATATGATATCCAACACAAACACATGCATTGTTTACTGTTTCTATGTTTACAATACCACATTTAACGAAAGGTGTGGAGCAGTTATGCGCCGGTTCCTTAAAATTGCCGGAATATCCGGCAAAAAACTGCGACATACCATAAACCACAGCCGATTAATCCGACTGTGGTTCTGGAATAATAGCGCTGAAAATTCAGAATAATTCCCTTTATTTTGATTGAACGGCTGCCGACACGGTTACTGATTTAGACCGCGCTTTTACAATGAAATTGTTCACAGATTCATAATCCGGCAGATCCGGCAGCGGACTGCGCGAAATTGCCGTTTCAAATTGCTTTTGGATGGATGCAGCCCACGCAAATACTTCTGGGAACGGCATTTTTGCGTCGCGAATAGCGGCAAGCTCGGTTTTGTGATCTTGCACGGTAATATCTAATTCGGTGGTTTGCGCCGCATGCAAACCTGAAAGCAGCACGCGCACCATTTCCATAGCGTGCCGCAGGCGTGGCTCTTCGCCGCGTTCATTAGCGCGCTGCATTTTTCTAAACTGGCTCATCGCATAGCCGGTGAAGGTGTTATAAATTTGCTTTGAAAGAAAAGCGTCTTTTAACCCTTGCAGCTCTGCGCCAAGCTCGTTTTTTAATGTTACAGAAGGGGACCACAGGGTTTCCAGCACAGCATGGTTGCCGGCCAAACCCAGCCGCAAAAATTTTTCAATTTCCCAAAAGACATCTTCGACCGTGTACCCTGTGCCGCTGGCGCGCGGACGTTCCAACTGCTCTTGCGGCTTATACAGCGACCAGTGCAGCTCTGCCGGAGGCAGAAAAATACCGCGAATACTATCTTCATCTTCTGCGTCATCTATTCCATATGTATGTGGGCCTACCGTTGAGCGGAAAAAGACAAATTCCAGCCAGTTAATATGGTCCGGAGCCAGCATGTCCAGTTCGGCAGTCATCAGCGTTCGACGAACAACTAAATAACGCCGAAGCAGCGGCACAACTATGCCGTCACTAAACCGGACAATATATGTTTCTTCCTGCGCAGTGTCAACAGATTGAATAACCTCTCCAATAAAGCCAGGTCTGCGCGGAGGGCCTTCACGGTCAACAGTAATACGCACTCCCGCGCGTAAAACAACCTGGGTGCCGGGAGCAAGTCGAGTTACTTCTCGCATTTGAACATCATCCTTCGTTGAGTTGTTAGAGCGTTCAGAACGTTGTACGAACATTTGCATACTTTGGTTACATTTCCCTACTTTTGAATGTTGGAAAACGCCCTTCTTTATTGGTTATGCATGTAAAAGTAATGATACACCTGTGCGAGTCACTGCCTCTACGTATGCTTCACCTTTCCTAATCGGCTGCTTTAGCGGTTGCTGAAGTATGATTTTTCTGTCATATCTGTTACCTGTGTCACCACACATATTGATATGGCTGGGCGCAAGAAAGGTGACTGCCTATGTATACATTATTCGGCTGAACAACCGCCAAACCATATGGCGGACAAACATTTTCTGCGGAATAATAAACGCTGGCGTGGTTTGGCGCGCTATAGCGATTTGCGCCACCGGAAATAACTTGTATTGCCGGAAAAAATTCAATTTCCGGAAATACGTCTGTGGCTGGCGCATCCTTATACGCAGATTGCTCTCCGTATATTCCGGGTGTATTTGGGCCGGTTGAACCGGTATTCATGGGAAACGTTCCCAATAGATTCCCGTTCAATATAGCTCTCCAAAGAAACCGCCCGTTCCCTAATGGCGCTGATATTAAAGCATATGTGTTCCATTTTCCCGTTCCCCCAACGCTGCCAGGCTTCCCATAAACACAGGGTCCCTTTACACCGTTTCCGGAAAATACACAATAAAACCACTCTCCACGTAATTGATTCCAAAGTATTGCGTAACCAATTTGGATAAAAGATCTGTCGGAAAGATAGCTGCCAATCCAAAAATATTCAGATGTATCAGCGGTAATAGCGCTGGGCAGCCGTGTTTGTATTCGCGTTTGCATACCGGTGGAGTTTATCGCGCTAGAATCAGCCACGACCCCAATCTGCCAATACTGGTGATTTTCCTGAGAAACAACTGACGCAACCTCACTTGGCGTTACACTGTTTACGGAACCGGTAAATCCCGGAAAATTTGCAGCAAATCCCCCCGATTGCCATTTGGCGTATATAGACCAAATGACAGCAAAAATCAGGATGATTACTGCCATACGAAAAATAACACCAGCTGCGCGCATTTCCTGTTTTCATCAATCCTTTCAGATTTTGAGCTTTCCGACAGCCTTATATTCAGATCATGCCGCGCTCACTCATTATATCGTCAAGATCTGAATTGTCAATCAGGATAAGAAATTTTGGTATTTTTACATATTTTTCATGACAGATCTTTCGCTTCAGCATGGAACATCGGGGATGTACAAAGGGCAGTGTCCCTTGTACGAAGTTCTGGGGTATCCCCCCAAGACATCCCTCTTGTTTCAGATATGAGAAACATGTATTGCTTTTTTAAACGAAAGTCCTAAATAGCAATGATTTTTATAAATATCCTGAATATCGCAAGATTGTTTAACAGAAAAGAGAAAATATCAGGAAAAACCTGCAAAATCAGTGATTTCTGCGCCAAACAAAAAAATCTCTGCGCCCAAAAAACATAATTTCTTGTACAGAGATTTTTTTTATATTTCTAAACACCATTCAGCAAAATAAAACGTGTGGATGTTATTTTACTCGTTCCAAATATTTGCCGGTGCGAGTATCAATTTTTATAACATCGCCCTCTTTCACAAAAGCAGGAACGGTTATACTTGCGCCGGTTTCCAATGTAGCTGGTTTTTCAACATTGGTTGCAGTATCGCCGCGCACAGCAGTGATGGTAGAGGTAACAGCCAGCGTAACAAAAGTAGGCAGTTCAATATCCAACAACTGATCATCAGAAAAGACAAGATTTGCGTTGTCATTTTCGCGCAAATACAGAACGGCGTCTTTCATCAATTCTTCCGGAACTTCAACTTGCTCATAACTTTCGTTTTCCATAAACAGAAATGTTGAGCCATCACGATATAAATACTGGGCAGATCGATATTCCATCCGAACAATATCAATTTCTTCACCGGCCCGCAACCGTTCCTCAATCACCTTGCCATTGCGCAGATTTTTCATACGGACCCTAACAAATGCCCGCCAATTTCCCGGTGAAACATGCTGCCATTCCACCACACGCCATAATTCGTTGTTGCGCCGTAACACTATGCCATTCGACAGATCTGACGTTGTCGCCATAAAGTCTCCCTTAAAATATACTATCTAGGACTTTTGCTTGAAAGAGAAGCGTATGGTTCTCGTATCTGAAACAAAGGGAGGTCTTGGGGGGATACCCCAGAACTTCGTACAAGGGACACTGCCCCTTGTACATCCCCGATTTTCCATGCTGAAGCGAAAGTCATACTATTGTTTCATTGAACACAATACAACATTTTCTGCAACATGCCTGCAACAGGTATTCAGTTATATTAGAAACGCCGGAGCGCGATAACACACCGCTTCCGAAGCTTGCTGACGCCATGTAAAAACAAAAGAAATCAGCAAGAATCACGGTTTTATATAATACACCGCGCTGCAGATGACTTTGCGGAACAATTTTAAGAACACAACAGACGCGGATGTCATGCTAAAGCATGACACCCGATCCGTCCAATATAGCATGTTATTCTGAAAATGCAGTTAACTTCTGTTTGATATTATATCACTTAACCGGTAAATAAGTCCTATTTGGTTTCGCGATTTTTTTTGGCTTTTTGCGTTTCATTTACGGTACGCACAATACTGCCGCCATGGCGCACCACTTTTAATGTCTCGGGAAAAACGCCCAACATAGGAATAAACGCCAACAAATTTAAAAATTGTCCCATTCTATCACGTTTTCTCCGGCACGCAATATAATCTCTTATTGCGCAAAATGAGCCAACAATAGGAATAAGCGCAAAAATTATTTGCGTTATTTTCCCCGGAACACCTAAGTGATCGGCAAAATCACCATGTATTGCGCCGGTATATATATCTTGAATAAAATTGCGTTTGCGGGACGGTGATAAAACAGCTTGTTCCGATTTTTGCGCCATTTCAGGGAATCCTACTCTTTCATGCAATATCAATTGTATTGGCGTTCTTGCAATATCAGATTAACTTTGTATAATTAAGATTATTCCATTTTATTTAAGAATAATACAAGATATTCGCTTGCTCTATACAAGGGAGGTTGATATCTTAATGCCAAGAAAGCCGTTTTTGGGGGCCTTGCGGTCCCCTGCAAATGAATATTTACAATAATTGCATTTATTATACACCAGAAGGAGCACTCAAATGGAACCGCTGCAAACAAATTCAGGGTTGCCGGCGCTATCTCGCTTCGATATCAACTCTTGGGAAGAAGTTGTTCAAACACTCGAAAAACATGGATTTTCCCTAAATCATCAGGGCCACGCCAGCCACGGACCAGAACAATTGTGGCAAATAACAGCAAATCACCAATCCGGAGCCTCGCTGCTCTCCGATACCCAAGTGCTCTATTTTGCTATGGGACTTGCTGCCGCCAATGATTCTGAGCAGGCGCAATAACACGCAGACCCGAAGATAAAAAATTAGTAAAATTTTGCGGCGCTTTTTCGCAGCATGGTATGATAATAGTGGCGCAGTTGCGCGCAAACTATATTGCCGCCGGTGTTCTTGTGACTTTTTTTTATCTGTTTTCATTTCAACCAACCGTTGCAATCGCACACCGGCGGTAACTTATTTCCCAACCGGAAAGGATCGGCGCTTTCGCCTGATTACTGAAAATCAGCAAAATTTCAGCGCCATATATCGATGAATCAACAGTTTTTTATTGACAGAATTACAGCGTGGGCAAACCGCGCCGCAAATGAGATAACCTATGCTACCGGCGCTAATAAAAACGCTTGGCAAGGACAATACGAGGTTCTGCGTTCTTGCGCTGCCGCTGCAGCTTCGGGATCGAACGCAATAGCCAATCTCGAAACATTTCGAAACAATATTATTATGGATCGCAAAACAACGATAACCGAATGGAATCATACAGGCGCAGAAGATGATGCGGCAATGCTGACCGGAAAAACTCAGGGATATGACCTCATTCTGTCGCTATTAAAAGAAGCTGGCGCCGCGTGGTCTTAGCCTACATACTACAAAATTTTTAACTTATACGCCACGCATAATATCCGCGCGATATTGCAGCGCGCCAACGGCGCGTGAATGCGCGCAAGGTATCAGGGGCGGCCAATACAGCCGCCCAGCGCTCATTTGGCAACAAGGATTGCTTAAAAACGCGATTTGAGAAGCGCCGCAAACCCTGCAAAAGCTGCCGCCGCTTTTATTATTGATTTTCCTATTATTTCCCGATGCTTATGCAATCAAGAAGCGCCCCGTACTAAATACAAATAACTATTGTTCGGTTTCAGTAATTTGCAAAAACATACGCAGTAATTTAGATGGGGAATCCAGCATATCCTTACGCAGAAAATAATAACTATAATGTTCGCGCATCAGCAGTGTTACAACACCGGCGGCGCGCAAACGAATCATATGGTGCCTGGTTGTTGCTTTTGTCAATCCTAAATGCTCTGCAAGTTCAGTCAGGTACATCGAACGCTGCGCAAGCAAACGCAAGATACGCAGGCGCGTATCATCCGAAAGCGCATCAAACAGCGCCGCCAGCTCATGCCGCTGCGAATCTTCCTCATTGAGGTTCTCTAAGTTTTCAACCGTTAAAGGGTAACAATAAGTCAGTGTATCATTCACTCGCATATGAAAAATTGCTGGGGAAAGCATAATGCTGGGAACCAACACAATGCGCTCTACCGCAGCAGGCGGATCATAAATAAAACCGCGAATAACACTGCCAAACAGCTGTTCATGGCTTACTTCCTGGTTCAGCATTTTCAGCCGGTTCACTTCTTTTTCTAGCTGCGCGCGCAGCCGCGGCTCCTCTTCCGCGAACACCAGCCGATACCACTCGCGTAAAATCGCAGCTATGTTATTGCGCGTCTGTTCCGGATTTGAAATCATTGCAACGATACCTGCGCGTTCCGCCGCAGGAAATCTTTTTGAAAACACGGAAATTTGCTTCGCTAAACTCTGTTTATTCTTTTCACTTGTATTTGGTTTAGCCGCATATTCAAGCGATCGCAAAATAAGTTCATTTGCCTGAATTTGCCAGTCAGTTCCGATGCCATCGCTTTCCAACAGTGTTTCAATAATATCAGTGATGGAAGCGTTCTGCTCAAACCAATCCAACGTGGCGGGAATACTTTGTGTATCGGCCTGCCAGAAAATACCTGTCAATTTTGCGGCGCACCATTGGCCTTCATCCTCACCAAAATAATAAAATAAATCTTCTTTTAACGTATCGGGGCACTTATTCAGCGCAGCGTCAATCCAATTGCGATCAAGGTCATAATCATCTTTGCGCGCCGGACAAAAAGCAACATGTAAACTTAAAAGCAAATCATACACTGGATTAGCGCTAAATTGAAATACCGGCTGTTTGCGTTTGCGTTTTAATTCTACCGTTTTAGGGGTATTCTCATCAACGCTTTCATTATTCTTAGTCATCATTAAATCCCTGCCTTCCTGAATTTCTGCTCATTCAATTTCTCGGGTACTTTGCGGAGTCGTCCTCACTGTCATTCCCTGTTCCGATAACTCTATGAATTTTCGTAGTGTTTAGCCGGTTTTTCCCGGATGATTCATAGAAGTATAATTAATATCATACCGTTCATAACAGATACTACCGCGTTTCCGAATTGCTGTCAAGTTTACGCGAAGCCGCAACATTTTCTTATTATTACGGTAAAACAACCAGCACAGCCGCAGATACAACTGTAGGGGAGTGAAATTTTTCTGCAACGATATCAGGGAGCGAAATGCCCCCTGATACTGCGATGTTTGCATTCCGGTTACAGCAATCAATCTAAATGCATGCGAGAGAATAACTCATCAACAAATCGGGTATAAAAAGAAGGATCGACTAAACTATCCAATTCATCAGAGGAAAGAAGCGCAGATATTTCCGGGTCAGATTTTAAAAACTCCAAAAATGGCGCCTTATCGTTTTCACCGCGCCAAACTTTTTGCGCGTTGCGTTGGGTTATTTTATACGCTTCCTGCCGCCCCACACCCTTATCCACCAAAGCGAGAAGCACGCGCTGAGAATATATTAAGCCGCGTGTCATATCTAAATTATCGCGCATACGAAACTCGTCAACCTCTAGGCCGGTAATAATAGTATGCGCCAACCACAACATATAATGCAGAATGGTTGTGGCGTCGGGGATAATAACTCGTTCATTAGAAGAATGACTGATATCGCGTTCGTGCCAAAGCGCAACATTTTCCATGGCGGTAAGCGCATAGCCGCGCAACAGCCGCGAAAGCCCGCATATTCTTTCAGTAAGTTCTGGGTTGCGCTTGTGCGGCATAGCCGAAGAACCTTGCTGCCCAGAGCCAAACGGCTCAAACGCTTCGCTGACTTCTGTGCGCTGCAAATTGCGCAATTCCAGCGCCATTTGCTCTAAAACAGCGCCAACCAACGCAATATTCGTGATAAACTGCGCATGGCGATCTCTGCCGATAATTTGCGAAGAGACCGGCGCAGTTTTCAACCCCAAGTGATCGCAAACATATTCTTCCACCACAGGGGTCACAGTGGCGTGGGAGCCAACCGGGCCGGAAATTGCTCCAAACGCCATTTCTTCCAGCGCGTCTTTCAGGCGTGTTTCAGCTCGGCGCAGGGCGTCTACCCAAATAAGCAGCTTTAACCCAAAGGTTGTCGGTTCAGCGTGAATGCCATGCGTGCGCCCAACAATCAATGTGTATTTATGTTTTTGCGCCAAATGCTCTACATTATGAAGCAGCTTATTCAGCGCGCCGCGTAAAATATCTCCGGCTTCGCGAACCTGAACCGCTAAAGCTGTGTCTAACACATCAGAAGAAGTTAGCCCCATATGGATATATCTTCCATCAGGTCCCGTCTGCTCCTGCAACATACGCAGAAACGAAATAACATCATGATGAGACTCTTCCTCAATATGGCGCATACGGTTTAAGTCCAATGACGCCGATCGTATATTCTCCAGCGCGGCAGAAGGAATGACCCCTTCAGCAGCCCACGCCTCACACACCAGCATCTCCACCTGCATCCACGTTTCTACTTTTCTTTTTTCAGACCACACCTGCGCCATTTCCGGTCTGGTATACCGATCGATCATTGTTGCGTTTTGCCTTCTTTTTCATCAAAATACTATTTGCAGCGACAGCTTTTACGTCCCAAACGCATTATAAACTGGGGTATTTGCCGGCGCTAAGTCTCATTAGCAGTATATCACATAGATTGACGGCATGAATTTTGCATATTTGTTATAATAAGGCAAAGTATTCAAATTTCCATAAAAACGCGCCCT